>CACWWM010000200.1 GCA_902764565.1 uncultured Eubacteriales bacterium | reverse complement strand
TGCTGTTCGATCACGCGCAAGGGCTCGAAGGTGACGCTTAAGGCCACTTTTCCTTCCCCGGTCACGGTATAGCGCTGGGTCACGCGCATCATGGGCGGCAGGATCTTGGGGCCGCACAGGCACACGATATCGACTGCCGCGCCGTCCTGTGTCAGATGGGCTTCGATTTTTTCATTCCGGCTCTGCAAATGGTTCAGGTATAACTTGTTCTCCCATTTGCTTGCCGCGCCCTGCCATCCCAAATCGTTATCGGTGGGCGCGCGCCACAGGTTCACCTGCAGACCGCTTTCCATCATGTTCACGCCATGGAAGGTAAAGCCGTTCATACCTTCCAGACCGAAGTTCACCCGGAAATCATTACCCGCCACGGAGAAACCATCGTGGGTCTTTTCAAGGGACAGGGGGGAACGGGGCAATACCACGGCAGGCTGTGCCTTACCCAAGGCAAGCGCCAGCTGATCCTGGGCCACGATATGCCCGGCGGACGCCCAGGAAGCGTCCTGTTTCAGCACAAAGGTGAAGTTGAGATAGGAAAATTCGCCCTGGGCCAGGGTTTCTTTGCCGCTGACCACGGCATATCGCCCAAGCAGATGGGACAGGGACAGGAAGCTGTAATAATTCCGGAAGGAAACGACGCCCTTCGCTTCGTCCGCCATGACGGCGCGGACGGGCCGGATCACATGCTTGTATTCCAGCAAGCCTGTGTGGGGCGTGCGGTCCGGGTAGGTAAGGGCGTCCACGCAGAAGCAGCCGTCATGGGGCCATTCGCCGAAATCGCCGCCGTAAGCATAATACTTCTGCCCGTTTTCTTCCTTCATGATGCCGTGATCGGCCCACTCCCAGATGCACCCGCCCATGAGCTGGGGATACGCCTGGAAGGTTTGCCAGTAGGCTTCCAGCAGGCCTGGGCCCTGGCCCATTGCATGGCAGTATTCGCATTGGAACAGGGGCTTTTTCGGATGGCCTTCGGCGTATTCCTTCATGAAGTCGATGCCCGCGTACATGCGGCTGGTCACGTCGGCGGTGATGGCTTCCTTTTCCCACTGATCGCGCTCGTAATGGATGGGCCGGGCGGTGTCGACCTTCCGCATGGCTTCCGCCATGGAAACGTGGCAGCAGCCGTAGCCGGATTCGTTGCCCAGGCTCCACATCACGATGCAGGGATGGTTCCGATCCCGCTGTACCATGCGCACGCCGCGATCCACAAACTGCGTCGTCCATTTAGGATCGGTGGCCATATAGTCGTAGGACTCAAAATGGTTCACGCCGTGGCACTCCGCATCCGCTTCGTCCACCACATACAGGCCATGCTTGTCGCAAAGCTCCAGAAAGCGCGGATCGTTGGGATAATGGCTGGTGCGCACGATGTTCATGTTGTGCCGCTTCATGAGCAGCACGTCTTTTTCCATCTCGCTCACCGGGGTGTAAAAGCCCAGGGTGGGGTGCGTGTCATGACGGTTCACGCCCAGGAACTTCACGTTTTTGCCGTTCACATAAAACACGCCGTCTTTGATTTCGATTTTACGGAAGCCGACGAATACGCGCTCCGCCTGACCGGGGATTTCGGCGATCAATTCATAGCGGTGGGGCGTTTCCGCCGTCCAGGGGTTCACATTTTTGATTTCGGCGGAAAGCTTTGCTTCCCCGTCGGTCACGGCGCAGGTCTGGCTGAGCAGACATGCATTCCCATCCAGGAGGGAAAGTTTCACCTCATCCGCGCCTTCGATCCTGGCGGTAACGGTCAAGCGGCCGTCTTTACAGCCGTTGATCAAATCCGTATCGGCCCACAAATCGGCGATGCTGGTCTGGCCAAAGGAAAGCAGCGCCACGTCCCGGAAAATGCCGGCATGACGCCACATATCCTGATCTTCCAAATATGTGCCGTCGGACCAGTGCAGCACCACCACCCGCAGCGCGTTTTCCCCTTCCTGAACGAAAGCCGTGATATCGAATTCGGCGGGCAGATGGGGGCCTTTGGAGAAACCCGCCAACCGGCCGTTTACATACACGTAATAGCAGGAGGTCACGCCCTCGAAGCGGATCACCGTGCGGCGGCCCCGGAAGGATACGGGCAGGGTAAACGCTCGGTCGTACACGCCTACGGGCGTATCGTCCGGGATATACGGCGGATCATAGGGAATGGGGAAGCGCACGTTGGTATACTGCGGCGCGCCGTACCCCTGCAATTCCCATACGCCGGGCACCTGGATTTTGCCTTTTATGCCCTCGCCCGCTTCGCCGGACAGCTCTTCCACGTCGCGGTAGGAGGCATAATAAGTGAAATCCCATTCGCCATTGAGGCCCAAGTAATAGGGGGACAGGCCGCGTTCTCCCCGCCTTGCGGAATCAACGTCGGGATAGGGTATCAGCGTAGCCCTTGCGGGCAGACGGTACAGGTTTGTGCAGTTCAAATCCTGGAATTCGGTGCGCATGGCGTTTCCTCCTCTGCGTATCTTATTCGATGATGTTGGTGGTGATATAGTCCACGCCCCAATCGGAAAGGCGCTTTGCATCCTCCAGCTGGTTCACCGTCCACACGTTCACTTCTTTTCCGGCCTTGTGAACGTCGGCAATCCTTTCCGGGGTGAGCAGTTTATAGTGGATGTCCAGGTCCAGGGAATAGCGGTTCAGGGCGTCCAGCACGGTCTGCCAGTCCGGATTCCCCTCGATCAGGTACTGAGCCTTCTGATTCGGCAGCTTTTCCCGGACGTAAATCATATTGGGCAGGTCGAAGGAAATGAAAATGGTGTGTTCAAGCCAGCCTTCCGCCTGAATGACGGAAATGATCCCGTCGATGTCCTTGGGCTGCATGTGGTTTTTCAGCTCCAGCACGCTGATCTTTTCGTACTTTTTGCAGATTTGAATGTATTCCGCCAGGGAGGGCAGCACCAAATCCTTCCGGCCCCGCTTGCCGTCCTTATCGCACAGGCGCAGGGAACGCAGGGTTTCGTAGGTGGAGTTTTCCACCGTCAGGTCGTCCAACCCCACGCGCTTGGTGGAATCGTCGTGAATGATGATATACTGGCCGTCCGCCGTCACGTGCACGTCGGTTTCGATGCCGAAGTAGCTGCGGTTGCCGGCAGCCACAAAGGCGGAACAGGTGTTTTCCAATTCAATGCCGCTTAATCCCCGGTGGGCGATCATATTGGGCTTGGGCGCTTGCAGATGAAGAGTATCCATGAATTCGTACCTCCTATTATCAATCGCTTTTTGTTGTTATTTTATCACGTTTGCCGTCAAAAGGCAAAGGGTTCGTTATTTTGTTTTCCGCAGAATCGCGGTGTCCGTGGCCAGGCTGTCCAGAGAATAAACGAACAGCACCTCGTCCACCTGTCCTGCCTCTTTCAGCGCGTCGTTCAGCGTGCCGGACAGATACCGTGCGTCCGCTGCCACGATGCGGGAATAGTTGGCCGCCAGGAAGGGCAGCACGCAGTTGGCGAAGGAATCCTTGCATACGAACAGGGTACGCTCCAGCGCGGCGGGGTTTTCAATTTCGATCAGGCCGTGATTGCCTTTCAGGAAAACGGCGTACCCATCGTAGGTATCGGCTTCCTCCGGGAAAATCAGATGGTCGTATTCCGTACCGCCGTCCAGTACGCGCAGGGTCACGGGGAACAGCGGTTCTGCGTATTCCAGGGCGTCCGCTTTTGCGAAGGGCAGGCCGGAACGGGAATAGGTGGTGCCATAGAAGCGCGGCGCGCTGTCGCCGGTGACCCAGGCAAACTGCGTTTTTTCCACAGGCGTCAGACCGGCGGCTTCACAATAGCATTGATAGGCCGTCCATGCGCCCGTTAAATTCCAGTGATGATCCGTGCGGAAATACAGTTCGGCATTTGGCGTTACGGCGAAATCAGCCAAAACCTGCACGGTGTTTTCGTTCCGCAACACGGTTTTGTACAGCTCCGCGTCCCCGTCGTATAAGGCGCTGCGAACACCCGTCATCTGATAGCGGAGCAGGCTGCCCGTCGTGGGCGGCGTCAGGAACCGGTGGGGGAGATCGCCCGCTAATGATTCCAATGCGTCCATATGCTTTTGCACCGCTTCGCTTGTGGCGGAAACCGGCTTTTCAATAAACCGCAGATTGCCTTCCCCGTCCATTTGGGGCCAGGCGTCCAGCTGCACGGCCCGTCCCGTGGCCGTTTCCAGGAGGGCGTGGGTATTCACCAGGGCGCGGCGAAAGGGAATCTGATCGGATAAATAGGTTTCCAGATCGGTTTGCAGCGTCCAGTCCGTGACGGAATAGTTTGCGGGAGTTTCAGCAAGGAACCGCCGTTCCCAAACGGAAAAATCCGTGCGGAAAACAAAGGCGGCGACGCCCAGCAAAAGCAGCAGCGCAAGGCCCCCATACACGGCAATCCCATCCGGCAGGATTTTCTTTGGCTTCATAGCGATTCCCTCTTAAAACTGGAAGTAAACAAACGGCGCGTAACCCTGTGCGGCCAGAGCGGCCAGGCACAGGATCATCAGCACCGGCACGGCCAGCCGCTTTCCGGGCAGCCTGACAGCGGGCAGGAAGGAAATGGCGCAGCAGAGCAGCAGCATGGGCAAATAAGATAAGCAGTCCAGCATGGTTTGAGCTGTGCCCAGGCCGTACAGGCCAGCCATGGCGGGAAACACGTCCAGCTTTCCGGCGAACAGCCCCCAGCCCAGCAGCACCAGCAAATACATGCCCGCCTGACGCAGCGGCGAAGGAATGCGCTGACAGCCGGGGCGGTTCAGCAAAAACCGCTTTTCCAAAATCAGCAGCACGCCGAAATACAGCCCCCACAGCACGAAATTCCATCCCGCACCGTGCCACAGCCCGGTCAGCATCCATACGATCATCAGGTTGATATCCCGGCGGACGGCGCCTTTCCGGCTGCCGCCCAGGGGAATATATACATATTCTTTGAACCAGGTGGTCAAGGTCATATGCCAGCGCCGCCAGAACTCGGTCAGGCTGAGGGAACGATAGGGGCGGTCAAAGTTCTCCGGGAAGGTAAAGCCCAGCGCTTTCCCCAGGCCCAGAGCCATATCGGAATAGCCGGAAAAATCGAAGAAAATCTGGAAAGAAAAGGCCATCAGCCCCAGCCACGCCCCGGCCAGCCCGGCGGCGGGCAGGGAAAGGCTCATCTTTGCCCAGAAGCGGCCCATGGCGTCGGCCAGCAGCAGTTTTTTGCCAAGGCCCACGGTGAACCTGCAAAGCCCCTGCCGCATGGCCGCTTCGTCCACCTGGGCGGGAGCGGAAAGCTGGGCCTCACGCCGAACAGCACGAAGCTGCGCTGCACCTTGGCGTCCTTCCGGTAAACGTCGATCAGATAGGACAGGCCCTGGAACGTGAAAAAAGATATACCGGCGGGCAGCACGGGATTTTCCATGTCAATGGAAACGCCCGTCAGCGCCGCCAGAGTATCCCGGAAAAACACGGCGTATTTAAAATACAGAAGCGGCAGCAGGTTCAGCGCAACCAGCCCGATCAGCAGCGGCTTTTTCCCCTTGGCGCAGCCGTCCATGATCCGCGCGCCGAAATAATCCACCGCCATCACATACAGGAGAAGCAGCAGCCACAGGGGAGACCCCCAGCCGTAAAACACCAGGGAAGCAAACAAAAGAAAAGGCCGCTTGGCCTTTTGCGGCAGGAATCGATGGCCGATCAGCACTGCCGGAAGAAAAAACAGAAGAAAGGTAAAGGAACAGAATACCATGATTATTCGCCTGCCAGAAATGCTTTGGTTTCTTCCGCCGAATGGGCGCCCACGATCAGCACAGCGGTCAGATTTTTGGTTTCCACCTTGGCCTGGGTTTGCAGCTTATAAGCGTCCGGAAGATAATTGCGGGTTTCCTGCTGGCGCTGGGCAAGGTAATTGTTCAGCGCTTCCGTGATTTTTTTGAGGCTGGCGGAATCCTTGGCCCGCGCGGCGATGATTTCCCGGCCGGACAGGCTGTCGCTGCCCATGAGGAAAAGCGCTTCCGTGTAATCCTCCGGCAGAATGCCCATGAGATCCGTCAGATCGTCCGCCGTATAGGCGACCAGATTCTCTTTGTCCGTCAGCGCGCTTTCGATCGCTTCCCGCAGGGGCAGGGCGGCTGCTTCAGGGGCGTTTTCCGTGCTGCTCTGGCAGCCCGCCAACGTCACGGCAATCAGCAGCAGCGCAATCAGCCACAATCCATGCTTTTTATTCATACGTGATCCTCCGGAGCCCACAGGCCCAATTCATATTGCGTCTGCGCGTAATCCAGCAGCGCGTCGATCCACAGCTTTAAGCCCTTGGGGTTCAGATGGTATTTGCCGTCGCTGGAATAATCCTTATGGAGATACCCGTCCTCGTCCTTGAGGCGGGAAGCGATATCCACGTACCCGGCCCCCCGCGTTTCGCACATGTCCTTGAGGGCCTTGTTGTATTCGTCCCACAGGGTACGGTAATCCTTTTTCCGGCAGAAAGCGGGCGTGACGGGGGTAAGCGATTCAAAAATGATTTCCGTGTCCGGGCTGTATTCCGCGGCCAGGTCCAGGATGCGTTCATCGTAGCCGATGCCTTTTTCGATCTGTTCGCCGATATAGTCGTTTACGCCCAGCAGAATAAACGCCTTGGGGGGCTTCATTTCCTTCAGGATCGCGCAAAGCGGCATTTCCCGGCCCCTGTATTTCAGGTTTGCCGCGCCGGAACGCAGGTTCTTGCGGCTGGCGGTGTACAGGAAATAGCTCTGCGCCGTCAGAAATTTCACGCCTTCAAAAAAATGAGAATCCTTTTGCTGCTGCTCCCGCACGTAAACCAGCAGCTGCGCGGTAATGGAATCACCTACGAACACCGAATTGTTATAATAGGAAACCAGTTGCTCATCGGTCAGCCTTTCCATTGCTGTTTCCGAGCCGGCCGGGAACACGGAGCAGACCGCCAGCACCAGCAGCATGAACAAAACGGTCAGCTTTTTCATGGCAAAACTCCTTTCCTGATACAGGAAGAAAACCGCAGTATCATATTGTAATGTCCGCGTCTTTATTTGTCAAGACGCGCAGCATAACGAAAAGCCCCCGCGCGGACAGGGCGCGGGGGAAAGGGAATACCGTCAGAAGGTTTCCATAGAGATCAGTTCATGGTCTGTATCGGTCAGGCGGCCCGGCACGGGGGCGTCGTCCCACTCCGCTTCGCCGTCCTGGTTATCGTAGGGGTCATAGCGCAGATTGCGGAAGGGAATATAGAAATCATGCTGGTATTCGGCGTTGGCGGGCATGCGGTATGGGTCCAAATTGCCGAAATAGAAATTCCAGCGTTCTTCATTGCCGTGGCGGTACGCGCTGCCGCCGAAGGAGGGATCGGCAAACAGCCAGCCGAAGGGAGCCACATAGAATTGTGCCCAGTCGTGATCGCCCACGTCGTCCGGCGCGGTATAAATGCCGCTCTGCCACTGGGCGGGAACCCCGGCGATGCGGCACAGGGTAATGAACAGAAGCGCCTGCACGCCGCAGTCCCCCTTCATGCTGGACGCGCCGTATTCCGGCACGTTGGGCATGGTCATGTAGGCCCGCATGAAGGAATAAATCATCTTCGTGGTAATGAAATCGTAGATTTTCCGGGCTTTCAAAAGCGGATTGGTTTCATTGCCCACGATTTCGGCGCACAGCATGCGCAGATACGGCGTGAAAACGATATGGGGCGCGTATTCTTCCGTATAGAAGGTAGGCTGCTGATCCAGCACCCTGGCCGGGTCGGGGTTGTTATAGGTCATATGGGTTTCATAGGTGTATTCCACGGAAAAGGGCTTGTCCGGCAAGGCGTGGAAGCACACCGTGCGGTGGGGGAAATCGGGCGGAGCGATCACCGCGTCCGGGTGGCTCAGATTCAAAATCTGAAAATTCCGCACCTGGGCGTATTCCATGGGAATGGGCAGATGCACCCAAACAGGCATGTTTTCCCTGCCGGCCGGAGCTTCCACGCGCATTTCCGTGCGGATATGGAAGCGGGCGTTCATTTCGCCCCGCTGTTTCATTTCCGCCATGGTATCGTTCAGCAGCTGTTCCTTTTCCTTTGCCTGCTTTGCCTTTTCCGGGTCCTTCACCCGGGCGGCGTAGGCGGGGCGGGTCTTGATCAGATTGCCGAGAAAATTGTTTTTATACTTTACTTCGCCGTTGATGTAGGCCCATTCCACGGCGTCGTCGTCCCTGAGGACATCCAGCTCTTCTTTTGAAAAATCGCCCATGCATTCCCGCAGCATGGAAAGGGCCTTTTCCTCCGTGTGGGGATAGGCCCGGGGCCACAGGGCCATGATTTCCTTTTCCAGCCGCAGCCGTTCTTTGAGGGCCCAGGGAATGTCCTTTTCGAGCTTGCTGTCGATCACCCGGTTAAGTCTTTCAATATCCCCGTAATACTTGAGTTTCAGCACGTCCTCCGGCAGGGGAACGGCCAAGCATTTCAAATCGTAGCGCATGCAGAAACGCCTCCTTTTCAGAAGGATTTCTGTCGGAATGAAAAAAATCCTGCCGCACGGGAAAATTTTGATAGGAAGTGTTGACAAGCCAGGGAAAATTGGGTAAAATAAAAAACGATGCGGGTGTAGTTCAATGGCAGAACTTCAGCTTCCCAAGCTGACCACGTGGGTTCGATTCCCATCACCCGCTCCACTGCTATGCCTGATTTCCAAGGCATGGAGGAGACCCACCGGCTGGATATGCCGGCTTTCCCAGGTTCGCCCGGCTGTTAGCCCGGCATCAATTTCTCATTCAGAAACGGAGGAGATTCCCATGGCAAAGGAAAAATTTGAGCGCAATAAGCCGCACGTAAACATCGGCACGATCGGCCACGTTGACCACGGCAAGACCACCCTGACCGCCGCCATC
>CACWWM010000199.1 GCA_902764565.1 uncultured Eubacteriales bacterium | reverse complement strand
GGCCTTGCGGATACCGCCGTCACCGCTGTGGTGTACGGCGTGCAGTTCCGCATCCTGGCGCTGCCGGTAGGGCCCTGCCCTTCCCCCGACGGCACCCGCTGCATGTACGCCGATCTGTACCGCGCCGTCATGCCCCCGAAGATATTCGCAAGCAAAGTGCTGATTCACGGGGCATAAACAAACGAAAGTTGACTTGACACACCCCTGATTTCATTATACAATTATTAAGTATTAAGGAAAAAAGAAAGAAAAATCTGGCATTTCGCGGATGACCGCGCATATTGTAACAGACAGATAGCAGCTTTATACGGCTTTCCGTTTGGAGAGAATAGAAAAAGGAGGTTCAATCAATGAAGAAGACGAAAAGGATCATCAAAGGCGCAGCGGCGTTTCTGTGCCTCTGTTTTGCGCTGCTGCTGGCGCTGAACGGGCCGACCGCGGCCCTGGCGGAGACGCCGGAAGGATACCCGGCTGTCAGAATCGATCCCGCTACCGGCATGCCTTATGATCTGGGCGGCGAGACCGTTTATATTTACGATTACTGGTCAGGCGACGCGGGCAGCGACGCGCGCCCCGACAATCCCACGGCTGAACAGCTTGCCACCTACGCTTACCACGATTGGCTGGATCAGACCTACAACTGCCATATCGTTCAGGTGCAGAAAGGCGATTGGGGCACCCATGAACAGGAACTGGAAAACTTTGTGGAGAATTCCGACGGCACGCTGTGCGTGTACATCCTTGCCGCGGATTCGCTGCCACAGGCTATGCAGAATGACGTTATCGACACCTGGGACAGCAGCGCCATTGACCTGACGGACAGCAAATGGAACAAAAACTCCACCGGCCTGACGGAAAAGGACGGCGAAACCAGCACGCTGACCCCCGGCGCTTCCGAACCGCGCCAGGTGATTTTTTTCAATAAAACGCTGCTCACCCAGGCGGGCATTGATCCGCAGAGCATCTACACCATGCAGAAAAACAACACCTGGACGTGGAGCGCGTTTGAAAATATTCTGAGTCAGGCTCAGAGCGCAAATGTGGCTGCCATTACCGGGAGCGCGGATGATTTTTACCGCATCGCCGTATTTGCCAACGGCGGCAGCTTTTTCGATTACAACGACGAAGGCAATTTGGCGATCACGGCAGACAGCGCAAACACCGTGGAAGCCCTGAATTGGGCCAAGCGCGTCTGGTCTGCGTACGCCTATCAGCCGCAGGAAGGCGACAGCTGGGATTATTACAAGCAGGCGTTTCCGGAAGGAAAAGCCGCTTTCTATCTGTATCAGGCCCACGGTTCCAGCGAAATTGCCGATATAGATTGGGGCTGCGCCGCGTTTCCTATCGGCCCCAGCAGCGATGCCCAGGAATATGTGACCATCGCCAGCGATAATGTGACCGTCATACCCAAGGGCTATATCGAGGGCATCAGAACCAAGCTCTCCGTGATTTATGATTTATGGACCAATCCGACCCCCGGGTATGAGCAGCAGGCCGCAATCAACGCCAGCTTTGCAGCCCACGGGGATGACGACGCCAATGAGACCTACACCATGCTGCAGGGCAGCACCGTGACGGACAAGACCATGCTGCTGGGCAGCCTGAACGATATTACGGGTTCGGAATTTTTGTGGAGCATAGACGATCCGGATATCGACGTTGAAACCTTGATAGATAACAACCGTGACCGCTGGCAGGCGCTGTGCGACAGGGCCAACGGCATAGCGCCCCCGCAGCTGGCAGCCCCTGTTATTTCTGACATCACCCACGGCACCATGGTGGGCGGCGAATTCAGCGCCAGCATTTCCGTTCCGGAAGGTGCGGCCATGGTCTATGCGGAATTCGGGCTTGTAGATGAGGATGGGAAGATTTTTGGCTGGCCCTGGGAGGAGATATATCCCAATCTCGGCAATCGTTTCAATGTGCTGGGCTTTGATATGCTTGAACCCGGCACTTACCGGCTGCAGGCCAAGGCTTGGCTGAACGATGGCTGGGAAGAATCGGAACAGGACAGCGAATGGGCAGTTTACGAGTTCACTTTGGCGGACGCTGAAATACCGGACATCAGCGATAAGGTCACTTTTTCCGCCACGGAGAATATCCAGCTGGGCGACGAGATCACCTATACCGTGGCCGGCGCGGATGCGGTAACCTGCCAAATGTACGATGAAGACGGAGAATGGGGAACGAATTCGCCGACGAGCTATACAGCCGGCAGTTCAGCTTCGATCAGCTTCCACGAACCCGGCAATACGCACGTCACCATTTGGGCACGCTATAACGGCGTGTGGTCCATGCCGTACAATACGACGGTCTATGTGGAACCACTCGGTGTGCTTGATATGCCGCAGCTGAGTTGGAACGGCAATCTGATCGGGGACAGCCTGACGCTTCGTGCTGACACACCGATGCAATTCAGCGCGTATGTGGAGAATGCGGATTGTATCTATTACAATATTGCGAGGAAAGCTGGGCCAGGAGACGATGACTATGAATGGATTGGTTACGATGAAACCGATGGGCCTAACGCGGAATTCACGATTGACGCGGATCTGCTGACTGAAGGGGAATATCAGCTGCGGGTGAGCGGGTATACAAACGGCTGGCTCCACACTTACAAAACGGCGCAGCTGTATCTGACCTCACGGCTGGCAGCCCCGGTCTTTTCTGACATCACCCACGGCGCCACGGTGGGCGGCGAATTCAGCGCCAGCATATCCATTCCGGAAGGCGCGGCCTGGGTCTATGCGGAATTCGGGTTCGTAGATGAGGATGGGGAAATTTTGGGCGGACCCTGGGATGAGATATATCCCAATTTCAGCAATCGTTTCACCGTTCTGGGCTTTGAAATGCTTGAACCCGGCACTTACCGGTTGCAGGCCAAGGCGTGGCTGAACGATGACTGGGAAGAATCGGAGCAGGACAGCGAATGGGCGGTTTACGAGTTCACTTTGGCGGACGCTGAATTGCCGGATATCAGCGATAAAGTCGCTTTTTCCGCCACGGAGAATATCCAGCTGGGCGGCGAGATCACCTATACCGTGGCCGGTGCGGACGCGGTAACCTTCCAAATGTACGATGAAGACGGAGAATGGGGAACGAATCCGCCGACGAGATATACAGCCGGCAGTTCAGCTTCGCTCCGCTTCCGCGAACCCGGCAACACGCACGTCACCATTTGGGCACGCTATAACGGCGTGTGGTCCATGCCGTACAATACGACGATCTATGTGGAGCCGCTTGGCACGCTGGATGTGCCTTACCTGGGCTGGACCAGCAATCCGGTTGGCGACTGCCTGACGCTTTCCGTTGGCACGCCGATGCAATTCAGCGCATACGTGAATAACGCGGATTACATTTATTACGAAATCTATCAAAAAAACGGCCCCGATGATTACGCGTGGCTCGATTCCGATTCCATTGAAGGGTACTACGCGCAATTCACGATTGACGCGGCTCAGATGACCGCGGGAGAATATCGGCTGCTGGTGTGCGGATTTAAAGACGGCTGGCTCCACATCTACAAAGAGGTTGAATTGCATCTTCTGGCGGATTTGGCTTACGCCGTATCCGACGGCAGAATCCTCAGCTATACGGGCGATGAGACGGTGACTGAACTGGTCATTCCCAACGCGATAGACGGGCAGCAGATCATCGCTATCGACGAATTTGCTTTTAGCCAGTGTGATGAGCTGACACAGGTCATGCTGCCGGCTGGATTGCAGACGCTCGACAGCGGCGCTTTCATGCACTGTCCCCTGACCAGTGTGCTTGCGCCTGCGGGAACCGATACCCAGGACTGGTATTTCTATGAGCCTGACGCAAGCTCCGGACAGCCGCGCGCGTACTGCGTAAGACTGCCTGCCAGCGTTACCAAAGCCGAGGCCCCGTTCTTATATACCACCATGCCCAGCATGGCGCCTGACTATATAACGCCCACCGGACTGGAAACCATTGAAGCAGAAGCCTTTGCAAACACTGCCGCCGGTTTTGTGTGGCTGACGGACAGCGTGACAGCCATTGGAGACGGTGCTTTCGCCGACTGCGCCGATCTGCGCTTTGTCCGCATTCCTGCCAGCTGCCAAAACATCGGGAAGAACGCCTTCGACAGCGCCGCGATCCTGTTTGTGGAATGGGGCAGCGTGGCAATGGAGTATGCCATCCAAAACGGTTACACTTATGTGCTCTATGCAGAAGGCTTCAACGGCTGATACTTCTGCGATAAAGACCGGGGGCCGCTGCGGAACAGGAAATCCGCGGCGGCCCCCGGTTTATTCGCCGGATGCAGCAGGGGAACGCTGCATCGTGCATTTTTCTATGAAAAAGGCTGCCTCAAAGCGTCAGATAACTGACGGGAAAAGACAGCCCTCGGGATGCGTCCCGTTTTATCCCAAATCCACGATGATGGGCAGGATCATGGGGTTGCGCTTGATCTTTTCATAAATATACCGGTGCAGCTCGTCCTTGATGCGGTTCTTGATGCTGGGCCAGTCGCTGCCCTCGATGCGGCCATAAGAGGCGATGATGTTGCGCACCACTTCCCGGGTACACTCGATAATGTCCTCGTTTTCCCGCACGTACACGAATCCGCGGGAAATCACGTCCGGCCCGGAAACCAGCACGCCGTTTGTGCGGTCGAAAGCCATGGCCACGATAATCAGGCCGTCCTGGGAGAGATGCTTGCGGTCCCGCAGCACCACGTTGCCCACGTCGCCGATGCCCAGGCCGTCCACCAGCACTTCGCCCACGGGCACG
>CACWWM010000198.1 GCA_902764565.1 uncultured Eubacteriales bacterium | reverse complement strand
ATGTTCGTGAAGAATCTGGTCAACGTGTGGGGCGAAGAAAAGGCTTTCGATTACTTTGGCAAGCTGTCTGAGAATATCCTCCAGTACACCTCCAGCGGCAACGGGCCCATCAACGCCCTGGTACAGGAAGAAGTAGCTATCGGTCTGTGCATGACGGTGAACGCTGTGCGGCAGATCAACGCCGGCGATCCCCTGAAGATCATCTTCTTTGAAGAAGGTGCTCCTTCCTCCATGTATGGTCAGGCCATCCCCAAGAAGAACGAGAATAACGAAGCCGTCAAAGAAGTGTTTGACTATATGATCGGCGATATGCTGGAGTACATGTTCATTAATTGGGGACATGAAAACTGCATCAAGGATTTGAATGTTCCTCTGGATAATTATCCTGAGGATATCGTCTACGGCGATATGAGCAACGACACCATTGATGAAAAAGAACGTCTGCTTGATATGTGGATCTGGAGCTAAGGTTCAGTCGAAATAGCAATAAATGCGGTCTGGGGAAGTTTTCTTCAGGCCGCATTTATCAGAAAAGAAGGATGACGATGGGAAATACAAATAATGCTATTCTATTAAATGTAAAAAATCTTTCCAAGCGGTTTGATGCTGCGTCAGTCGCTTTGGATAATGTCAGCTTCGAAGTGTATAAGGGCGAATTTCTTTCTATTTTGGGCCCATCTGGGTGTGGTAAAACGACTATCCTGCGAATACTGATTGGGCTTTTGGAACCGACGTCAGGCACAATCGAAATGGATGGCGCAGATATCACGAATGTCTCTCCCGCAGATCGCAATATGGGCATCGTGTTTCAGAATTACGCTCTTTTTGAAAATATGACCGTTCTGCGCAATGTTGAATATGCGCTGCATCTGAAAAAACAGTATAAAAGCACTGCGCGCGAAATGGCCCTGGATATGCTCAAGAGAATGGATTTATCCGAGCATATGAATAAACGCCCCGGAGAACTGTCCGGCGGGCAGCAGCAGCGCGTCGCCATCGCCAGAACCCTCGTTCTGAATCCCAAAGTCATTCTGTTTGACGAGCCTATGTCGGCCCTGGATGTCGCCACGCGCCTCAGCCTGCGGTCAGAGATCAAGGATATTCAAAAAGAATTTGGCACAACGATGATTTATATCACCCACGATCAGGAAGAAGCCTTCTCCATGTCCGACCGTGTGATGGTCATGGAAGCATCCCACCTGGTGCAATTGGATACGCCGGAAGCGATCATCAGAAGTCCCGCCAACGACTACGTCAAAGATTTTGTTATTAAGAATCTGCAGATAAAAATCAATTCTCTCGTCCGCTTCGTGCAATATCAGGAGAGTTGTCAATGAAAAGCAAAATTACAGAAATAACGAAATTGCTTTTGATCGCTGTACTGATTCTTTGCGTGCTGGTTCCTTTTATCAATATGTTAGGAGGCATCACACGCGAAGACTTTGACAAGATCATTTCTTCTCCAATGTTTGTTACCGCCATCATGCATTCGGTGAGAACATGCCTGACAACGACGGCGATTTCTGTTACGATAGGATTCCTGCTGGCCGTGTCCATCCAGCGGTCCCATGTTAAGTTCAAAGGTTTTCTGAACGTGTTCCTGACCATTCCGATGCTGATTCCTTCGATCTCCATTGGAACAGGGCTGATTGTGCTGTTTGGCAACAAGGGCGTCATTAGAAATCTTCTTCATTTGAACACATCCATTTATGGTTTTTGGGGAATCGTGATTGGCTCCGTTCTCTATTCGTACCCTGTGGCTTTCCTGATGTTCAGCGACGCGCTGAAATATGAGGATGCGTCGCCCTATGAGGCCGCCCAGGTGCTTGGCATTTCAAAGCTTCGCCGGGTATTTGTCATTACGCTCCCGTACTTGACGAAAACGATCATTGCCGCGGTTTTTTCCGTTTTCACCATGACCGTTACAGACTATGGCATCCCCTTGATGATCGGCGGAAAGATCACTACCCTCGCTGTAATGATGTATCAGCAGGTCATCGGGCAGCTTGATTTCACAAAGGGAAGTATCATCGGTCTATTCTTGCTGATTCCTGCGGTGATCGCTTTCACCTTCAACGCTATCAGCAAAAGAAACGCGAAGCTCAGCTTTGTGACGAAACAGTTTGATATCCGCAAAAGCAAGGCGCGTGATACTGCGGCAGCTTCATTTTGCGGCCTTATATCCTTGGGCATCGTGTGCCTCATCGTTTCATTCATCGTCTATTCGTTTGCGGAAAGATATCCGCGGGACATAACGCCGACTTTCAGGCATATCCTATTCCTGTTTGATATGGGCGGCGCCGGCTATTTGTGGAATTCTTTGAAAATTGCTTTGATCGTTGCAACGCTCGGCGCATTTATCGTCTTTACAACGGCCTATTTGACGTCGCGGGTCCCCTCCCTGAGTTCTCATGTGCTGCATCTGATTTCCATGACGTCGCTGGCTATACCTGGATTGGTGCTGGGCCTCGCCTATGTGCTGACGTTCCGAAAAAGTTTCATTTATGGGACGCTGTCGATCCTGATCCTGGTGAATCTCATGCACTTTTTCGCTTCACCTTACCTGATGATGTATAATTCGTTGGGGAAGATGAATGAGAACCTGGAAAACGTCGGCTATACGCTTGGGATTCCAAGGATGCGAATCATCTGTGATGTGATCGTGCCGCAAAGCCGCATTACGATCCTGGAAGTGTTCTCATACTTCTTCGTAAACAGTATGATGACCATTTCCGCCGTATCTTTTCTGTTCTCGTACAACACGAAGCCGATTTCAATGATGATCGGGCAGTTTGAGGCGCAAATGAACCTGGAGTGCGCCGCAGTTGTTTCCATTATCATACTGATTGCGAACGCTATTGTGAAGTATTTGATCAATCTACTGAAGAAACAGATCAACAAACGTGAAACGGTAGCGGCCTCCGCAGAGCGGTAAGAGAATAACAGGTGGAAAGGAAGCGTTGATAATGCTGACAAGGGAAGAATTTGATATTTTGTCACGTTTAGCGCAAGACAACGATCAGTGTGTAATGAATACTGAATGTGCGAAAAAGCTGATTATAGTCGGATACATTGATAACGATGGTAAAGTGACGGAATCGGGGCTGGCAGCGCTGGAACCTTATCGCGTTCAGCGCGCGTGCTTTCTTGCCGCAGGCTTCGGACAGCGACTGAATCCTGTGACGATCAACACCCCAAAGCCCATGGTCAATGTAAATGGCAAAAGAATCATTGAAACTCTCCTGGATGCGGTGATCGCGGCGGGTATCCAGGAAATCTATATTGCTGTGGGGTACCTGGAGGAGCAGTTTGAACTGCTGAAAAGCAAGTATCCAATGATCACGCTGCTTCACAATACCAGCTACAGAACCACTAACAATATTTCCTCCGCGTTGCTTTTCGGCGAGCGTATCCGCAATTCGTATATCATTGAATCCGACCTGTTTCTGTCGAATCCGCGTCTGATCCGCAGGTATCAGTACGAATCCAATTACCTGGGAATCCCTATGAAGCACACAGACGATTACTGCATCTTTGCGAAAGACGGGTATATTGACAGAGTCGGAATTGGCGGCGATAACTGTTACCAGATCGTCGGGATCACGTATTGGACAGATACAGACGGCGCACGGCTGGCAAAGCAGATCGAGAAGGTATTCAGCCTGCCAGAAGGGAAACAGCTCTTTTTTGGCTCTGTTGCCACAAGGTATTATCTTTCTGATTACAAGATCGGCGTCCGGGAATGTGCGCAGGAAGATGTTGTGGAGATCGACAGCTTTTCCGAACTGCAGAAAATCGATCAGCGGTATATGATACCTGGAAACGTATGAAAACAGCCATTTTATCCGACCTTCACGGTAATCTTTCCGCTTTCAAAGCAGTCATCGAAAGACTGAACGGAATAAACCATGTGGTGCTCCTTGGAGATATAATAGATTACTGCCCGCATCCCAACGAGGTCATTGATTTGCTTAAAGCCCAGAAGTGGACTGTGCATTGCAGCATCTGGGGAAATCATGAGCAAATGATCCTTCAGAGAGACTACAGCACTTTTTTGTTGTCACGGGGCATACTTTCAGCAAAGTATACGGATCGTATTTTGTCTGTCCAATCAAGGCAATACCTGCACAGCAGCATGATTCATAGCGGGAAATATGAATTTGAAATGGGTGGGAAAAAATGCTTGGCGGTTCACGGCAGCCTCCAGAATCCATTCTGGAAGGAACTTGCTTATACGGATGATCTCTCCGCGTATGAAAAATACGATTATGTTTTTTCCGGACACTCACATATACCGCATGTATTTGAAAAATATTATCCCACGGACAACCCATTGACACGGAATCACAAGAAAACCATCTTTATCAACCCAGGCTCTATAGGCCAACCGCGGAATCTTTCGACGATGTCGCAATTTGCCGTGCTGGATAGTGCGTCAGAAGAAGTAGTTTTGATGAAGGTTCCATATGACATAGAATCGGAACAGCGCGCTTTCTCTGAAGAAGTTGACGTGTTTTACCGGGAGCGCTTATCGCGCGGCATTTGAGCGCAGGAGAAAGAAAGTCGTACGTGCGAAGGGCGAAAGCGGTGCTTTTATAACCTGCCATGAAAAAAAGGGCTGTCACTTGCATTTGAGACAGCCCTTTTTTTGCTACGAATAAAATTAGTCCATCCATGCTGTGCTTCACGCGGTCGTGTTCCTCGGCGCGCTTGGCGTTGTTGAAGCGGTCCAGGGTGCCGACGAGGTAGCCGGTGATGCGGCGGATGCGTTCAAAGGGCCTGCCGTTTTCCTCGCGGCCGCAGTTGGGGCAGCTGTCGCCGATGATGCCGTTATAGCCGCAGAGGGGGTCACGGTCCACGGGATGGTTAATGGAGCCGTAGCCCACGCCGCAGTCGTGCATATGGCGCACGATGCGCTCGAAGGCTTCCAGGTTCTTGGTGGGGTCGCCGTCCATTTCCACATAGCTGATGTGGCCCGCGTTGGTGAGGGCGTGATAGGGGCCTTCGATGCTGATTTTGTCAAAGGCGCTGATGGGATAATAGACGGGCACGTGGAAGGAGTTGGTGTAGTAATCCCGGTCGGTGACGCCGGGGATCACGCCGAAGCGTTCCCGGTCAATGCGCACGAAGCGGCCGGAGAGGCCCTCGGCGGGGGTGGCCAGCAGGGTGTAGTTCATGTGGCGCTCGGCGGTGAGCTTGTCCAGGTAATTGCGCATGAAGCCCACGATTTCCAGGCCCAGGTTCTGGCTTTCCTCGCTTTCGCCGTGATGCTTGCCGCGCAGGGCTTTCAGCGCTTCGGCCAGGCCGATGAAGCCCACGGACAGGGTGCCGTGCTTGAGCACCTCGCGCACTTCGTCGTTCCAGTCCAGCTTTTCGGAATCGATCCACACGCCCTGGCCCATGAGGAAGGGGAAGTTGTAGACCTTCTTGCGGGCGATGATCTCAAAGCGCTCGTCCAGCTGATCCACCACCAGCTTCATCTTGTTTTCCAGCTCGGCGAAGAACCAGTCCACGTCCCCGTTGGCCTTGATGGCGATGCGGGGCAGGTTGATGGAGGTAAAGGACAGGTTGCCGCGGCGGGGGGACACTTCCCGGCTGCGGTCGTAGGCGTTGCCCATAACGCGGGTGCGACAGCCCATGTAGGCCACTTCGGTTTCGGGATGGCCGGGCTTGTAGTATTGCAGGTTGTAGGGCGCGTCCAGGAAGGAGAAGTTGGGGAACAGGCGCTTGGCGCTGACCCGGATAGCCAGCCTGAACAGATCGTAGTTGGGATCGCCGGTGTTGTAGTTCACGCCTTCCTTCACGCGGAAAATCTGGATGGGGAAGATGGGGGTTTCGCCCCGGCCCAGGCCCGCTTCGGTGGCCAGCAGGATCTGCTCCATGACCAGGCGGCCTTCGGGGGAGGTATCGGTGCCGTAGTTGATGGAGGAGAAGGGCACCTGCGCGCCGGCGCGGGAATTCATGGTGTTCAGGTTGTGCACCAGGGCTTCCATGGCCTGATAGGTGGCACGGCGGGTCTCCTTCACGGCGTGCTTCTGGGCGAAGTCGAAGATTTCGTCGGCGGTGGCTTCATCGGCGCGGTCGGCCAGCTTTTCCCGCAGGGTGGCTTTGAATTCGTCGGTTTCCTCCAGGGTGGGGACGAGGCTCGTGCTTTCCTCGATGGCGCCCAGCATTTCCCGGGCGGCTTCATCGCCGTCCTCCATGTTCAGGCGCAGCTCCAGGGCGCGGGCCAGGTTGTCCCGGAAGCGCTTGATGAAGGTCTTGCGCACGCCGGGGGCCATGCCGTAATCGAAGTCCACGATGCTCTGGCCGCCGTGCTGGTCGTTCTGGTTGGCCTGGATGGCGATGCAGGCCAGGGCGGAATAGCTGGAAATATCGTTGGGCTCGCGCAGCACGCCGTGGCCGGTGGAGAAGCCGTTCTTGAAGAGGGTGGTCAGCTGGATCTGGCAGCAGGTGGTGGTGAGGGTGAGGAAGTCCAGATCGTGAATGTGGATATCGCCCTCCCGGTGGGCCTTGGCGTGGGCGGGGTTCAGCACGAACATATCGTAGAACTGTTTGCTGCCCTCGCTGCCGAACTTCAGCATGCTGCCCATGGCGGTGTCGCCGTTGATGTTGGCGTTTTCGCGCTTGATATCGCTGTCGATGGCGTCCTTGTAGGCGATATCCTCGAAGACCTTCATCAGGCGGGTGTTCATTTCACGCACGCGGCTGCGTTCCGCGCGGTACAGAATGTAGGCCTTGGCGGTGCGCACGAAGCCCTTTTCGATGAGCACGCGCTCCACCATATCCTGCACCTCTTCCACGGTGGGGGTGCTGGAGATGTTTTCGTTGTTTTCCAGCTCCTGCTCTACCTGTTCGCTGATGAGGCGGGCGGTTTCTTCGCCCTTGGCGCTGCCGGAGCCTTCAAAAGCCTTGGTGACGGCATGCTGGATTTTTTCGATGTCGAAGGGAACAATGCGGCCATCCCGCTTTTTGATGGACGTAATCATGCGTACAAATCCTCCATGGTGACGTGTCGTGTATTTTTGTTTCATTCGTTTCGGCCATTGGAAAAGCCGAACCCTATTATATAGGGCCCGGCTGCGCTTGTCAATACCATATTTGGTTGATTTTTTTGTCTTTTTCGGGACAGACACCACAAGATGTTGTGGTGCTTGGGTTTCCTGAAATGATTAATTTTTTTCAGGGCAGAACGATGGTGGGGTCCTTGCGCCGGGGGCGGTAGATGGAGAATTTGCCGCCGATGCACTGCACGGGCGCGGCGTGAACGCGCTCGCACAGCTCCTGGCAGGCTTCCCGGGCGGTGAGGGGCGCTTCCCGCTGCACGGAGCCTTGCCGATGTACAGGATGGCGGGCAGGGTGTTGCACATGGAGCGCAGATAAGCGCGCTGCTTGCTGTTGATTTCCAAAGTCATGATGTATTCCTCCAAAATTGCGGTCATAATTGGTAATTGGTCTTTTTGCGTTTCTTTTGCGGCTTTCTCGGAAGGGGGCCTGGGGGAAACCGCTCTTTGGCCTCCAAAGAGCGGTTTCCCCCAGAAAAATCCCTTTTATTCCACGAAATCGAATTCCATATCTTCCATACGCACGGTGCTGCCTTCCTGGGCGCCCGCTTCGCGGAGGGCGTCGATAATGCCCGCGCGGCGCATGGTGCGGTGGAACCAGTTCATGGATTCCTCGTCG
>CACWWM010000197.1 GCA_902764565.1 uncultured Eubacteriales bacterium | reverse complement strand
GTGGCCGCCTCCATCAAGTACCTGATCTATTCGGTGATCGGCGCTTCCGCCGCCCTGATCGGCATTTTCTTCGTAGGCGCTGTGGGCGGCACCGGCGATTTTTCGGCGGGCGTGCTTACCGCCGAACAATTGGCGGGCAAGGAAGGGCTGGCTATGGGCGTGTTCATGGCCATGCTGGTGGGCTTCGGCGTCAAGGCCGGTATGTTCCCCATGCACGGCTGGCTGCCCCAAAATGGGCGTGCTGGGCGTGATCCGGGTGCTGTACTCCATTGCCGGGGTGGAACGCCTGCGGGGCACCTGGGTGCAGATGGCGCTGCTGGGCCTGACCACACTCACCATCCTCATGGGTTCTTTGCTGGCACTCAAGGAAAAGAAGCTCAAAAAGCGGCTGGCTTATTCCTCCGTTTCTCAGGTTTCCTATGTGCTGTTCGGCCTCTTCACCATGACGGAAATTGGTTTTGTGGGCGCTGTGCTCCACGTGATTTTCCATTCCCTCATGAAGAACACCCTGTTTATGTCGGCGGGCTCCATCATCCATAAGACCGAAAAAACCTACGTTTACGAAATGGACGGCCTGGGCCGCCGTATGCCCTGGACTTACGCATTCTTCACCGTGGCTTCCCTGGGTCTGGTGGGCATCCCGCCCACCGGCGGCTTCATCAGCAAATGGAACCTGGCCCAGGGCGCGCTGGCGACTGGCCTTTCCATCAGCTGGATCGGCCCCACGGTGCTGCTGATTTCCGCCATCCTGACGGCGGCTTATCTGTTCACGGTGGTTATCAAGGGCTGCTTCCCCGGCGAGGACGTGAAGCCCGAGCCCAACTGCGAGGCGGGCATCCGCATGCTGGCCCCCATGGCCGTTTTCGCGGCGCTGATCGTGCTGCTGGGCGTATTCTCCGGGCCCATCATTTCCTATCTGGAAACCCTGGCTTCCACGCTGCTGTAAGGAGTAAAACATGCTGCTGTTGATTTGCGGGCTGCTGCCGGCTGTTCTCGGCGGGCTGCTGCCCTTCCTGCGGATAAAAAGCCGGAACGCGCGCATGGTATACGCCATGCTTTCCTGCTGCGCCGTATCGGGGCTTTTGCTGTACCTGATCCTGACGGAGCGGGGCGAAAGCGCGGCGGAGCTGATCCGGTTTTCCGACGCGTTCCGCTTTGCCCTCCGGCTGGACGGGGCGGGCAAGGTGTATCTGGCCGTGGCGGCGGTGCTGTGGCCGCTTTCCGTGCTGTACGCCGTGGAATACATGCGCCATGAGGAACGGGAAGGCAATTTCTTTGCCTGGTTCATCGTCACCTACGGCGCGGCCATTCTGCTGGGCTGTGCGGACAATCTGTTCACTCTGTATATCGGCTATGAGCTTTTGACCCTGTGCACCGTGCCCCTGGTATGGCATAAGCGGGACGAGGAATCCAACCGCGCGGCGCTCAAATACATGCTGTATCTCATCGGCGGAGCCGCCCTGGGCTTTGTGGCCATGGCGGGGCTTTCCGGCCTGGGCCTGGGCGCGTTCCATGCCCAGTCCGCCGCAGGCAATCCGGACACGGCCTGGTTCCGGGCGCTGTGCCTGCTTGGCTTCCTGGGCTTCGGCGTCAAGGCGGCTGTGCTGCCCCTGTGCCATTGGCTGCCCACGGCGTCCGTAGCGCCTACGCCGGTGACGGCGTTGCTTCACGCGGTGGCCGTGGTGAACGCGGGCGTGTTCGCGGTGCTGCGTTTCCTGTATTATGTGATTTCCCCTGCCAGCCTGCGGGGCACCTGGGTGCAGACGGTGATGCTGTCCCTCTGCGCCGCAACCATCGTGTTCGGCGCGGCCATGGCCGTGCGGGAACAGCACGTGAAGCGCCGGCTGGCCTGGAGCACGGTGAGCAATCTGAGCTATATGCTGCTGGGCATTTGCCTGCTGACCGGGCAGGGCATGACGGCGGGGCTTGCGCATTTGGTGTTCCACAGCCTGACCAAGATCATCCTGTTCTTCTGCGCCGGCGCGGTGCTGGTGCAGACCGGGCGCACCCAGGTGCGGCAGATGCAGGGCCTGGGCAGGAAAATGCCCGTGGTATTTTTGAGCTTTGTGCTGGCGGGCGTATCGCTCCTTGGCGTGCCGCCCCTGCCGGGTTTCGTGAGCAAATACGCCCTGGTGACCGCCGCTTTTGCCGAGGGCGGCGCCGCGGCCCTGTGCGGCGCGGTGGCGATCCTGATTGCGGCGGTGCTGACGGTGATTTATATTTTCACCGTCGCCTATCCGGCTTTCTTTATGAAGCTGCAATTAACGCCGGGGGAGACCGAACCCCGTGATCCCGGCCCATGCATGAAAATTGTTTTCGCGGTGCTTGCGGTTCTGCTGATCGGCGCGGGCATTTTTGCCGGGCCGATCATGCATTACCTTACGTCGCTTGCGGGAGGGGTGATCCGATGATCCTGGTGGTGATGCTGCTGCTTCCCGTGGTCGGCGCGGTGATCGCGCCCCTGGCCGGGCTCAGGAAGGGGACGGTGCGGGAATTTTTCCTGCGCCTGTTCACGCTTTCGGAGCTTGCCCTGGCCGGGTGGCTGTTTTACCGGGTATGGAACGGGGAGGAAATCGTCCTGACCGCTCCCGGCATGATCGGCCTGGGGCTCTCCTTCCGGGTGGACGTGTTCCGGGCCCTGTACGCCCTGCTGGCCTGCTTCATGTGGGCCATGGCCTGTCAGTTTTCATTGCAGTACTTCGCGGGCCACGGCACCCATCTGGGCCGCTATGCCTGCTTTACCCTCCTGACCCTGTGCGGCGTGGTGGGCGTGTTCCTGTCCGACGATCTGTATACCACCTTCGTTTTCTTTGAAATTATGTCCATCGCCTCCTACCCCTGGGTGGCTCACGAGGAAACGCCCGGGGCCATGCGGGCGGCCCAGACCTACTTGGGCGTAAGCGTAGCCTGCGGTATGGTCACCCTCATGGGCATGTTCCTGTGCTGGAAGGAAACGGGCAGCCTTTCCTTCGCATCCCTGCGGGAAGCGGGGGAGAGCAAAAACCTGGTTTTGCCCGCCTGCCTGATGCTGGTGGGCTACTGCGCCAAGGCGGGCATGCTTCCTTTGCATATCTGGCTCCCCAAGGCGCACCCCGTGGCCCCGGCCCCGGCCAGCGCGCTGCTGTCCGGCATGCTCACCAAAACGGGCCTGTTCGGCGTCATCGCCATCGGCATGAACCTGATGGGGGAGAACCCCGTATTCGGTCATGTGATGCTGGGCCTGGGCCTTGCCACCATGACCTTAGGCGCGGTGCTGGCGGTATTCTCGGTGAATTTGAAGCGCACCCTGGCCTGTTCCTCCCTTTCCCAGATCGGGTATATCACCGTGGGCCTGTCCTGCGCCATGCTTTTGGGGCACCACGGGGCGCTGGCGGCGGCGGGCACGGTGGGGCATATGGTGAACCATTCCCTGCTGAAGCTCTGCCTGTTCCTGTGCGCAGGGGCGGTGTACATGAAAGCCCACACCCTGGATTTAACGGCCCTGCGGGGCTATGGCCGGGGAAAAATCCTGCTGCATATCGTGTTCCTGATCGGCGCGCTGGGTCTTATGGGCGTGCCGGGGCTCAACGGCTACACCAGCAAAACCATGATCCACGAAGGACTGGTGGAGCTGGCGGAGGAAATCGAGGGCTTTTCCGTCTATCGCCTGTGCGAGTGGATTTTCCTGTTCGCGGCGGGCCTTACTACAGCCTATATGCTCAAGCTCTATATCTGCCTGTTCTGGCAGAAGAACCCGGACGAACATACGCAAGCCCATTATGACGAAATCACGGGGCGCGACCTCACCTTCCGTTCCGGCCTTGTGCTTGCGCTGACGGTGATTCCCCTGCTGGCCATCGGCATTTTTCCCAATCAGGTGCTGCTTCCCCTGACCAATTTGAGCGCTTCCTTCCTGAACCGGCCCGCCATGAGCCATGAGGTGGCTTTCTTCTCGGTCACGAACCTCATCGGCGGCGGCATCAGCCTGGTCATCGGCGTGACGGTGTATCTGCTGTATGTTCGGACGCGGCTGTATACGGAAAAGGAAGGATACCTGAACCGCTGGCCGAAGTGGCTTGATCTGGAGGAGCTTTTCTACCGCCCGGTGTTCACCCGCTTCCTGCCCTGGCTGGGCTGCACCGCGGCGTCCTTCCTGGACGGTATCCCCAGCAGCAAACTGGTGATGGTGTGGATTCCCAAGGGCGTTTCCGCCGTGTTCGGCTTCCTGGATCACCTGACGGACAGCAAACTGGTGAAGGAATGGATACCCAAGGGTGTTTCCGCTGTGTTCGGTTTCCTGGATCATCTGCCGGAATCCAGGCTGTTTTCCAAGGTGCTGCCCGGCGTCTGCGTGGCTCTTGTCCGGGTCTTTGACGAGCTGGTGGATCATGTGATGCTTTTAATCAAAGAGCTGTTCTTAACCGACCGGCAGGAGCTGAACCGCACCCGGAACCACAGCGTGTTTTCCCGCCTGGCCTGGGCCGTGACGGAGGGTCTGCACCGGATCGGCCTGATTCCGCAAAAGTACATCCACCGCAAATCCCCGGACGATATGCGGTACGGCACGTACCTTACCAACGCCATTTCCTTCGGCCTGCTGCTGGGCGGGGCTGGCATCGTTGCGGCCATATTATACGTGTTCATCCGCATGGGTACTTGACCTGGGACGGGAGAAAGCATATAATAACAGGCAGGAAGAGGTGAAAACATGCGTTGGCTGAATGATTTGGAGCGCCGGATCGGGCGGCATTATATTCCCAATCTGATGAAATACCTGACGCTGGCGATGCTGGGCGTGTTTATCCTGGAATACCTGCCCCTGCCCCAAAGCGCATGGTATCTGCTGTATTTTAACCGGGATCTGATCCTGCGCGGCGAAATTTGGCGCGTCATCACGTTCATTTTCCTGCCGCCCAACAGCAGCCTGATTTTCATTCTGCTCAGTTTGTATTTTTACTATTTCCTCGGCACCAGTCTGGAAAACCACTGGGGCGGGGCGCGGTTCAATATCTATTACGGCATCGG
>CACWWM010000196.1 GCA_902764565.1 uncultured Eubacteriales bacterium | reverse complement strand
AGCTAAAGCAGTCTTTCGATGGGTTGCATCAATTTCTTGTAAAATGGCGGTTTCGGCCTGCTGGGCCGAAACCACTCATTTTACGGCCAGAAATTGATAGCGGAAGCAAATTTCATTTGCCTGCCCGGGGCCTTCCGGCCCGCCCTCCGCTGAAAACCAGCCCAAGGGCAGGTTTTCCGGGCGCTTCGGGCCCCGGCGACGTACACGCCTTGGGCTGCCGCTCGGCCTACGCTGAAAATGATCCACCGGATCATTTTCCGGGCGCTGCGGCCCCTGCGGATTACAATCGAAGGGCTGCGGCCCTTCGATGCATCCCAGGGGTTTTTCGACAGTCTGGGCCCGGCGGAGAAAAACTCTGCCGGGCTTTCCGTATTATTCAATGGCAATTGTTTCAAGAACTTTTCCGTCCCGGGCCGTGATCAGCCGCACGCCGCACGCGGAACGCGCCGTTTCGGCGCCGTTGACCAGAACCCGCGCCGTTCTCCCATCCGACTCGATGCGGAAGCGGTTTTCTCCCCATTGCTGCTCCCAGGAGTAAGCCAGGCCGCTGCCCAGGCTGAACCACAGCTTGCCCCGCACCATGGACACGCCCCAAATGTGCGCCATGTATTCCAGCACGGAAAGCAGGGTGGGGCCGTAAGCAATTTGGCACGGGTCGGAGGAGCCGGGAGCAAGGGGCTTCTTTGTGACGGTGGACACTAAACTGGGCGCGCCGGTAAAGGGATCGTACTGCTGCGAGAACACGTAGCCGCCCCCGATCACGGCGGACATGAGCTTTTTCCCCAGCTGCGTGACCAGCTTTTCATAGCCGTACCGTTCCAGCGCCAAAATGGCCCGCTGATAGGTGAGCCCCTCGCATTGGCCCGACCAGTTGTTTTCCGGCGCGTTGCGGAACAGCGGGTCGTTCACGGCTACGGAGGGCAGGGGCAGCTTTGTCCAGAATTCTTCGGGATTCGTCAGGTGCTCCCGCACGAACCGATCCGCCATCTCCTGAGAAAAAGCACCCCAATACATGCAGCGCAGGTTGTTGTGACACAGGACGTCGATGACCTGCCCAGCGCTGTCCCGGTCAAAGCACGCGCCGCGCGCTTCATCCCACAAGCGGTCCTTCAGCGCTTTCGCCACCGCGTCGGCGGCCTTGCGCCACGCGCTTTCCCGGCCGTTATCCAGAATGGCGCTGATTTCTGCCAGGGTGTCCCGGGCGGCGTAGGAAAAGGCCGTCACGTCCATGGAGGCCATGGGCACCGTGTCGTATCCCCGGGGCGGGTCGTCCTCCGTCCAGTACACGGGTGCGCCGCCGTAGCGCAGGGCGTTGTCTTCGCCGGTGTCGTATACGCACCAGCTTTCCAGAATGCCGTCGCCGTCCGCGTCCCGCACCCGCCACAGATACGCGTCGAAAGCCCGCAGACATTCGTACAGCCGAAGCAAATATTCCCTGTCCTCCCCCATCCAGTAATACATGTTCAGGGCGGGCCAGGGAAAGCAGAAGCCCTGAAACTTGTTGAACTGCGCTTCCACGTGACCGTCGCTGAAGCCCTGGATGGAGCCGGGCAGCCGGCCGTCCTCCCGCTGGCAGCGCATAAAAAGCAATTGATTGTTCAGCGCGGCGGTCAGATTCTGCTTGGCGTACATTTCGCCGCCCATGGGCTGGGTTTCCAGCCAGATTTTTTCATATCCGCCGCCCTCCACCAGCACCTGATCCTTTCCGAAAAAGGTCAGGTTTTCCCGGCATCTTTCGCAGGCGGTATCAAAAAGCCGCTGCATCGCCGGGTCCGCGCAGGAAAAAGAAACGCTTGTTTTCGGAATCATCAGGAAACCTCCTTGTCAAAACGGGATTGGGGACGTATAATGTCAGAAAAACATCATGCGGAGGAAATTATGAAACGCAGCGACATCAACATCCGGGACCCTTTCGTGCTCGTATACGGCGGCGCTTATTATCTGTACGGCACCCGGGGCGCTACCTGCTGGGGCCCGGCGGACGGGTTTGACGTGTACGTGAGCAGCGGCCTGGAAGAATGGGAGGGGCCTTTCGCCTGCTTCCAGAACGACGGCACCTTCTGGGCGGACCGGAATTACTGGGCCCCCGAGGTGTACCAGTACCGGGACGGCTTTTACATGTTCGCCAGCTTCAAGCATCCCACCGTGCGCCGGGGAACCGCCGTGCTTCGGGCGGACAGCCCCCTGGGCCCCTTCCGGCCCTGGTCCGATGGGTGCGTTACGCCCAGGGATTGGGAATGCCTGGACGGCACGCTGTATATCAGCCGCCAGGGCCGTCCCTACATCGTCTTCTGCCATGAATGGATTCAGGCGGGGGACGGGGAAATTCTGGCCCTGCCGCTTACGGAGGATCTGCGGGCCCCGGCAGGAGAACCCCGGCTTTTGTTCCGCGCCTCCGAAGCGCCCTGGTGCCAGCCCGTCCATCATTCCAGCGGCATCACGGGCTGGGTGACGGACGGCCCCTTCTTCTGGCGAACGGAAACGGGCGCGCTGCTCTGCCTGTGGGCCAGCTTTTCCAAGGGCGGGTACACCGAGGGCGTGGCCGTGTCCGACAACGGGGAAATTGACGGCCGCTTCACCCAAATCGAACCGCTGTTCATGGACGACGGCGGCCACGGCATGGTGTTCCGCGCCCTGGACGGGCAGCTGTATCTGACGCTGCACAGCCCCAACCAGAAGCTCATGGAAAGGCCCTTCTTCCATCCCATCGCGGAAAAGGACGGAAAGCTGATCCGGCTGGGGTAAGCTTCCACTGCAATGGTTTAGTTTTTGTTAATATTGGAAACTTTACGTGAGTGTGGAGAGTGGAGGGTGGAGTTATATATCGTGAATACATCCTGTTCATTGAATTTACAGTGTGAACGCGGAAACGATAAAAACTCCACACTCCACGCTCCAAACTCCACACTTGTTTAATGCTGCGGCTGAATGAATGCCCTCTACTGCTTATTCAGCTTGCCCCGCACCAGGCTTTCCCGGTATTCCTGGGGCGTGCAGCCCATCATCTTTTTATAAAAACGGCTGAAATTGGCGGAGGAGGAAAAACCCACCGCTTCCCCGATATCCCCGATTTTGTTGGCGCTGTCCTGCAAAAGCTGGTTCGCCCGGCGGATGCGGGCAGCGCTTACATATTCTGAAAGCGTTTCCCCCGTCAATTGATGGAAGAGGCGGGACAGGTAGGCGGGATTGAAATAGGTGATCTCCGCCATCCGGGAAAGGCTCAGCTCCTCGGGCCGGTGCAGATTGCGCTCCACATAGCCGCAGACCTGCGCAACAATGGCCTGGCTGCGGTTTCCCTGGTCGCCCTCGCTGACGCGCAGCAGGGCTTTGCCCAGCTCCATGAAGGCGTCCGCCGCCTGATCCCAGGAGGTAAAGCCCGCAATGGAGGTCAGCCCGCTCAAGCCCCCGGGGAACTGCACGTCGTCGTGCAGCTTCCAGCGGTTGATATACGATAAAAACAGGTGGCTCAGGGTCATGAACGCTTCCAGGGCGTAGGGATCGTCCATGCCGCTGGCGCCGGCGCCGGAAACGCGCAGAGCGTCGGTGGCGGCGGAAAGCAGGCTCATGTATTCCTGGCGGTTCATATGCTCCATGGCCCCTTTCAGCCGTCCCACCAGGGAATCGGGCAGCAGGGGCGTTCCCGCCGCGGAACGGACGGGCGTTGGCTGCAGCACGATCATGCCGGGTACGCCCACGCCCTGGCAGACGCGCCTGCGCAGGGTCTGGTAGGCGTCCGCCAGCCGCTTGGCCGGGATGGCGTCGGTATGCAGGGCGAAGGCCAGGGTCATATCGGTTTCTTTCCGCACGGCTTCCTGAATCAGGTCGATGTTTTCGCGGATATACAGGGCGCACCGCCGCACGTCCATATTTTCCCCCGGCTGCAAAAGCCACAGAATATCCTCGTAGTGGTTCCAGAAAGCGATGCGGATGGGATAGGCAGCCAGCCGCAGCCGCAGCGCCCGGTCGATGATCAGCAGCTTTTCATGGAATTCTTCCAGGGAAAGGGCCAGCGTACCGCTTTCGATATAGGCGTACAGGGGCAGCAGCGGTTTTTCCAGATCGATTTCCAGGGCGGCGGAGGAAACCGCGCCGCTCCTGCCGCGGATCAGGGCGGTGAGCGCCTCCCGCTGGAAGAACTGCCGGGTGACCGCCTGCTGCTCCGCCAGCTTTTCCTGGATTTCCTGCTGCCGCTGGGCCTGATCCAGATCGTCCATGGTGTCCCGCAGGGTGGAAATAATTTTGCCGAAGCCTTCCGTTTTCAATAGAAACGTGACGGCCTCCCCCTGGATGGCGCGGTAGATCATATCGAATTCGCTGTAACCGGACAGGAAGATCACCCGGCATTCCGGCCAGTCGGCGTGAATATGGTTCATGAGCTGCAGGCCATCCATGCCCGGCATGCACATATCCGAAATCACGATGTCCATGCGCGTCCGGGCCAGGATGTTCAGCGCTTCTTCGCCGCTGTACGCGCTGTACAGATCCACGTCCAGCGCGCTGTCTTCCAGGGCGGAAAGCAGGCCGTTCACAATAATGGGTTCGTCATCCACGATCAGCACCCGGCGCATCGTCGTCCCTCCTTCCATCAGCCGGAATCAGCATTTTAACCAGCAGACCGCCCGATTCGCCCCGGCTGAAGCTGAGGCCGTAGGGCGCGCCGAAGCGCAGGCGCAGCCGCCGGTGGATGTTGATTAAGCCCGTGGTTTCCTGCACGTCGGGGTTTTCCAGGCTTTCCGTCAGGCTTGCCAGCGTTTCTTCCGTAAGACCCTGGCCGTTGTCCTCCACCAGGATCGCGGCGTCGCCGCCCGTTTTTTCAAAGCCGACCTCGATCAGGCCGTTGGCCGTGGTTTCCTTCAATCCGTGCTGGTAAGCGTTTTCCAGCA
>CACWWM010000195.1 GCA_902764565.1 uncultured Eubacteriales bacterium | reverse complement strand
CGGCGTCCAGTTGCACAGATCCTTCCGGCGGACGCCCATCCACCAGAAATCGTCCGTTTCCATGAAGGGCCCGAGAATCCGGCGGGAGATTTCCCGCTTCATCCGGCGGCAGATTTCGGGCGTTTCCGCGTCCAGCCGGGTTTTCAGCAAATGCCGCACCAGGGAGAGGATCATGCCCGTCTGCGCGGAAAACAAGTCGATGTAGGGCTTTTCGGTGTCCGGCAGGGGATAATCCCGGGCCGCGGGAGCGCCGGGAACGGGATTCACGTTATGGGCGGAAATCACCCAGCTGCTTTCCTCGCAGATGCACCAGACGCCGTCGATCACGTCGTCCAGCGGGGCGTTTTCATCTGCGCAGCAGTGCAGCGCCGCGGCGCACAGCTTTCGCCTTCTGAAGAAATAGGGCTCTTCATCCGCCCTTCGGCTGCCGCTTCGCACGAAGGCCAGGAAATCCGTGGCCTTTCGCATGGGATAGGGCTGGTTTGCGAAGGCTTTCGCCATATCCTCGATTTCGCGGGCATAACCCGCCGGAAGGTGTTCCCAGGCCGTCCGCTGGTCCGCCGGCGGAAACGGGATGATCCCGCCGGAAACCAGCAGCTCCCGGAGGGGGCGCCGATCCAGATATTCGGAAAACATAAATCCTCCCGTGCCGATCAAAAGCCTTTCCGGAAAAGAAAGGCTTTTGACGGGAATGGTGACGCGGCGGAAAAAATCAGCCCTTCAAGCCGCTGGTGGCGATGCCTTCGATGAAGTACCGCTGCAGGCAGAAGAATACGATGGAAACCGGAACCAGGGAGCAGAGGGAGGCGGCCATGATCAGGTGGTAATCGGCGGAATACTGCTGGATAAAGCGGCGCAGGCCGACCTGGATGGTCTTGTTTTCATCCCGGGTCAGGTAGATCATGGGCCCCATGAAGTCGTTCCAGGTATTGACGAAGGTGAAGATGACCAGGGTGGCGATGGCGGCCTTGGACAGGGGCAGCATGATCCGCGCCCAGATGCCGTACTCGCTCAGCCCGTCCAGCCGGGCGGCTTCGCACAGGTCGGTGGGGATCCCGCGGTAGAACTGCCGCATCAGGAAGACGCCGAAGGCGGAGAAGGCCTGCAGGACCACCATGGCCCACAGGGTGTCGTACAGCCCGACGGAACGCATCATGATGAACTGGGGCAGCATGTAGGCCTGCCACGGGATCGCGATGGTGCCGATATAGGCCAGGAAAAGGGCGTCCCGCCCGCGGAACTCCAGCTTCGCGAAGGCGTAGGCGGCAAAGGAGGAGGTCAGGGTCTGCAGGAAGGTGACAACGACGGCGATGAAAGCGGTGTTTTTGAAATACGTCAGCAGGGAAACCTTCTGCCAGATCAGGGAATAGTTTTCCCAGTGCCAGGTTTCCGGCAGCCAGGTCATCGGATAGGAGAAGACCTCCCGTTCCAGCTTGAAGGAGGAGAAGAGCATCCAGGCAAAGGGAATCAGCGTGAAGAACGCCATGGCCAGCAGCAGGATATAGACAACGGCCTTCAGGATCCGGTGGACCACCGGGTTGTCCCGGCGGATCGCTTTTGAGTGGAGAGCCTGTTCCATAACGCTTTCCTCCTTTCTCAGTCGGCAGAGAATTTCTTCTCGGACCGGAACTGGATAACAGTGACGGCAAGCACGATGATCAGCAGGATCATGGCGATGGCGCTTGCCTGCCCGTAACGGATCTTCGCGAAGGCTTCGTCATAGATATACGTAACCAGCATCTTGGTGGCGCGGCCTGGGCCGCCGTCGGTCATAATGGCTACCACGTCGTAAATCTTGAAGCAGGAGATGACCATCATGACGGAAACGAAGAAGGTGGTGGGGCGCAGCTGGGGAAGGGTCACGTGGATGAACTGCTTCCACCTTCCGGCGCCGTCCACCGTGGCAGCTTCCAGCAGCTCACGCGGCACGCCCTGGAGAGCCGCCAGGTAGATGACCATGTAGTAGCCCATGTTCCGCCAGACGCTGACGAGGATGATGGACCAGATCGCCATGGTGCTGTCGGCGGTCCAGGATTTGTTGTAATTGACGCCCAGGGCCATGAGCATCTGGTTGATCGGGCCGTTCTTCATCAGCATGAAGGACCAGCAGACGCATATGGCGACCATGGAGGCGACGTAAGGGAAGAAAAAGACGGCCCGGAGAACCACGGCGCCGCGGACTTTGTTCAGCAGGATCGCCAGGGCCAGGGCGCAGACGATGGTCAGCGGAACGGTTACCACGGTGTAAAACACCGTGTTCTTCAGGGCGATTCCCAGGTCCACCCGGTTGAAGAAATATTCGATGCCCTTTTCCGACACCTTGGAGGCGTTGAAAATATTGGCGTAGTTATCGAATCCGACGAACCGGATCCGGGAGATATCCCCGCCGTTCCATTCAAAGAAGGAGAGGGCGACGGCAAGAAGGACGGGCACCAGGGTAAAGATGGCGAATCCCAGGAAGTTGGGCGCCAGGAAGGAATAGGCGACCAGCGTCCTTCTGCGCCGGCTCCTGCGCGCGGCGGGACGCTCCCTTGTCCGTACTGCGGTGGTCATGGTTCGGTTCAGCCCCTTTCTCTGCGTTGCTTAAAGAGGGGACGCGCTCTGTCCCTTTTCAGGTCCGCGCCGGCGGCGCGGATCTGAAAAAAGACAAAGCGGGCAGAAACGGCAGAGCCTTTCCTGCCCGCGGAAGAGATTGCCGCTTCTTACTTGAAGAGGTCTCCCACACGTTCGTTCATTTCTTCCACGCCTTCTTCGGGCGTCAGTTCACGGGTCATGATCTGGGTGTGCACTTCATTCACGATGGTCTTGATGTCGTTGACCTTTTCCACGACCGGCCATTCCATGCCGACGAAGACGGGCTTCAGGGCAGCCTTGCTGTTGTCGTCAGCCGGGAAGCCTTTCACGGAGGCGAGCACGGAAACGACGCTGTCGGTCGCCAGGGCGGGACGGGTGCCGGTGGAAGCGGTGGCGGCGGAGCCTTCCTCACCGCCCAGCCAGGAGATGTACTCCCAGGCCAGATCCTTGTTCTCGGACTTGGCGTTGATCATGGCGCCGGTCAGGTTGCCGAAGGAAGAACCGGCAGGCACGCCGTCCAGGTGCGGGACGGATACGATGCCCCAGTTGAAGGGGGTGCATTCGCCGGAAGCCATATCGTTGATCAGGGAGGATACGAACCAGTAGCCCATGGGCAGCATGGCGATATTCCCCTTATAGAAGGAGCTCTTGTAGTGGAGGTTGGCGGCTTTCTGCTCAGCGAAAGCGGGGCAGGCGCCGGCGTCTTCCAGATCCTGGTAGAGCTTGTAGAAGTAGAGCAGGTCGCTGTACTCGCCGTCAGCCAGGGTGTTCTTGGCGTCGGCTACGGTCCAGTTGGCGACCGCGGACAGCCAGGTGTGATAGTAGGTGCCGTAGATATCCTTTTCGGGATCGGCCAGCTTCTTCGCCAGTTCGGCGTAGGCGTCCCAGGTGATGTCGTTGGTGGGGTATTCCACCTGCGCGGCGTCGAACAGATCCTTGTTGTAGAACAGGACCCAGAAGTCGCTGCGGAAGGGGATGGCGTAGAGCTCGCCGTCCACGGCGTAGTTCTGCTCGGTGCCGGCGAAACCGGCCAGGTCATAATTGCTGGCCGCAACACATTCGTTCAGGGGAGCGGCGAAACCCTGGGCAACCCAGTTGATCAGGTCCGGAACTTCCTTGACCATGAAGATGTCGCTCTTGTCTCCGCCTTCCAGCATGGTGGTGGTCTTCACAAAGAAGTCCTGGGAGGCAACGTCGATATACTCAATGGTGACGCCGGGGTGGGACGCCTCGAACGCGGCTTTCTGAGCGTCGAGGTACGGGGTGGTGGTGGCGTCCCAGGTGACGATCTTGAGCACCTGATCTTCCGCCAGGGCGGGAACGGCCAGCAGCGAAAGCATCATCATCGCCGCAAGCACAAGAGCCAATGTCTTTTTCATGATGGGATCCTCCTTTTTTTGTTATCGAAACGGACGCGCCGTTTTGATTCTCGGGTAGGTTGAAAACATTTACAAGCTGCCGCAGCAATCAAATACGGAAATTGTCTTTCACGATCAATTATATACCAACTTTCCCATGTGTCAAGCCATGAAATGTAAATTTATCAAATAAATTATTGAAAATAAGTGTAAATAATTGCAATCATTTTCATTTTTCTATTGAAATCGACAGACAGGCGTGCTATAATATACAGGAAGAAACGAAGAAACCCGGGAATGCGGCGCGCCCGTCCGGGCAATCGGGAGGAACAGCAATGAGCGAAAAACAGCCCACCATTGTGGACGTGGCCAGAGAGGCGGGCGTATCCATCGCCACAGTCAGCCGCGCGATGACTGGCGGCAGCATATCCGCCGCGACCCGGGAAAAAGTGGAGGCCGCGATGAAGCGCCTGCGGTATCGCCCCGGCGCAGTCCGATCCGGCCAGAAAAAGGGCGGGGACCGGTGCATTGCCGCGGTGCTTTCTTCGCAGACCAGCCCGTATTACGCCGCCATGTGCGAAGGCATCACGGCGGAGGCCGCGCGCAGCGGGTATCGGCTGCTGGTGCTTTCCTATCCGGAGGGTACGGGCTGCGAAACGGTGACGGAGGATCTGATGGATTTGCAGCCGGAGGGCGCGCTGCTGGCCGGCTTCGCGGTGGAAAGCAGCGTATCTCAGGATGTGACCCGTTCCTGTTTGCAGCGCATTCAGCAGGCCATGCCGCTGGTGGCCATCGGCCCGCCCATCGAGGGCATCGAGTGCGCCCGGCTCACCTCCGATCCTTCCCAATGCGTGCGCAAAGCCATGGCCCACCTGTCCATGATGGGCCACACCACCTGTCCATGATGGGCCACAGAAAGATCGCTTTCGTGGGCGGCGACCGCAGCGCCCGTTTCAGCGTGATCCGTGAAAACGCCTATTATGAGGAGGGTGAACGCCTGGGCTGCGTCCGCGACTCCACCTACGTGATGCTCACCGGCTGCAACGCCCAGGCGGGAGAATTGGGCGTCAGCATCCTGCTGGGCAACCATCGGCCTCAGGATTATCCTACCGCCATTTTCGCCATCAACGATCTGGTGGCGTTGGGGGCGATGCGGGAATTGCAGCGCAGCGGCCTGAACGTGCCCCGGGATATTGCGCTGGTGGGCTGTGATAACGCCTTTTTCGCCCCCTACCTGACGC
>CACWWM010000194.1 GCA_902764565.1 uncultured Eubacteriales bacterium | reverse complement strand
AATCGCCACCAGCGTCACGGCGATGACGGTGAAAATCACAATGATCCAGATACTGGCCACGTTCACCATCCGCTTGCCACTCATGATTCATTCCTCCGCATTTGATAGAGCTTTTTGCGCGTAATAAGTCCAAAAAATATATACTGATTGTGTAGGCTCCGGTCTCCGATCCTTTTCCTCATGCTTTTTTCATCATCCAATGGACAGGATTTCAATGTTCAGCAAATCGGCCACTTTTTTCAGGATGGAGGCATTGCGGCCGATGCTCAGGGCGAAATGGTGGGTAGGCGCTTTGGAAAACCATTCGTCCATTCCAAAGGCAGGGGGAACTTCACGTGGGTTTGGGTATTCCCGATGCGGAGAATGGGAAGATTCATGGCTTCCCCCTCGCTGACGATCATGCGCAGGCCCTGGGCGGTCTGCGTAATGCCCAGCATGGTCACGTCCCCGGCCTTCACGTGCGCCTCCACGGAAATCCCGCCGCCGCGCTTCCCGTGATAAATCTCCACCCCGCGCAGCATGGGTTTTCCTTCGGAAATGGAAATATGGAACGGGCCGTCGTGGCCCACGAGCATCGTATCCGTTTGATAATCCATGGCCACGATTTCAGAAAAAGAACCGCCGCGGCCCAGCAGATCGCATATTTTCATGGCGACGCAGGTTTTCATATCGCCTTCCCCGGCGCAGGGAATCCCCTCCGCCGTCAGCAGGGAATGGCCGACGATGAATCCGCTTTGCAGGGCTTCGTAATCGTTGCCCTCCGCGCCGTGATAATAATAGGAAAGCGCGTCCAGGGCAAAATCCCGGGTCAGGCGTTCCTGGGCGCAGGCGACCTTGGCGGCCCATTGCAGCTGATCCAAAGTGGGACGATGGGCAATGGGATCGGCGGAATCGTCGCCGCTGATTTCAAAAAAGTCATGGATCGTTTGCAGCTTCTTTTCCGTTTCTTCGTCCGTAACGGCTTTCAGCCTCTCCTGCAGATCGCACATTTCCAGCAATTCGATATGGATGCCGAAGCGGGACGAAAGCAAGGCAAAATCGCTGTACATATCCAGCATGCCGGAATAATTGCCGCCCAGGAAGCCGAACCGCGCGTATTGCAGGCAGCGCTTTACGCCTGCGGCGTCCACCCATTCCCTGATTTCGCGCCAGGCCCGTTTGGCCGAGGGCATATGGCTGCTTCTTTCGTCCGCCTTTGCGCCCTGGGGCGACGCATCCAAACCAAGCAGCCCGTTCACGCACCGGAACGAAACGCCGCCCCGCATAAACGCATTGGAGATTTCCGGCACGGAGCAGCCGGTGCACTGCGCCAGCCATTCCCCCGTTCCCGTCGTTTCGTATGCCATTTGCGGCGCGGGCTGCAAATTCAGCACCACCGCCGGCGCTTTGCAAATCTGATGGACGGGCAAAACACAGCTGGACGTGCAGTAGGTGGCATTATGAAGAAAAACGATATCCACGTTCTTTTCATTGAAATACGCACCCGCGCTTCTTCCCGCGAACGCCGTATCCACCATACCAAAATTGAAAACCTCGCCATATTCGGCCAAACGCTCCGCAATGAACTGATTATAGCCCATCAGCCGTTCCTTCAATCCGGCGAACTGCGGCCAATACGCCTGCAATCCGGCGCTGTACAGGCCAATTTTGACATGCTTTTTCATCATGATCCCCCGTCTCTTCTTTCCCCTTGGCAAATTCAGTATTTATAAGCGTTCTCCCGTATATTATACCAATTTCTTTCCGAATCGGCAACCGGTTATTCACCGGAATTTGGGGCGAACTGTTTGCAAAAATCGGGAGAAAGCGGCCATTCTGCCATCCGTCCAAAACGCAAAATCCCGGAAGCGCCGGTTATACCAGCGTTTCCGGGAAAAGATTACAGAAAAGCTTCCTTTCACTTCGTGCTGAATCAATCGTCAGGATCAAATCGGCTCAAATCGGATTGCGGGCGCTTAAGCATGTGCGCTGTTATACAAATGCTGTATTTCCGGCGGCAGATGATCCGGAAGCATGGCGCTGATGCGGTCTTCATTGCCATCGGCTATGGCGGTATCATAATACCAGCACTTATAGCGGAGCATGTCCAGCGTTTTCTGCAATTCCGCCATTTCCGCTTCCACCGCCTGTCTCCGTGTTTCAAACATCTGCTTCCTTTGGGTGTAAGTTGCGGCGCCTTCCGTCGTCCATTCCATAAACTGCTTGATCTCCCTGATCTCCAGGCCGGACGCTTTCAGACATTCGATCACCCGAAGCGCTTCGATCTCCCGTTCACTGAATTTCCGGATGCCGGACTGACGCTCCATGCCGGGGAACAGTCCTTCCTTATCGTAATACCGGAGCGTGGAAATCGGCAGATGAAACATTTCTGCAACCTGGCCGATGGAATACATGAAGCATCACCTCTGATTTGAAAAAAGTGCTTGACCTAAAGTCAGGTTTAGGTGTTACAATATGAATTGTACCACGGCTCCTGTAAAAAGACAACCCTTTGAAGCCAAAACGAAAGAAGCCGAGCTTGCGGAAGCATATCGGTTTGGCCGATCCATTCTGTAAGGGGAAGCGGCTATAAAGCAGAAAAGGGTTGGGAAAACAGACGCACCGGAAAAGGAGGGGCATATGGCGATCACAGTTCATCTTTTCTATACCGGCAAAGACGGGGCGGCCCGAAAGTTTGCCGAGGAAATGGTATCGTCCGGGACGGCTGCGGCAATCCGGGCGGAGGACGGCAATCTGCGTTATGCGTACTTCTTCCCGATGGATGACCCGGAAACGGTGCTGCTGATCGACAGCTGGCGGGATCAGGAAGCGATCGACGCGCACCATGCGTCGAAGATGATGGCAACCATCGCCGCGCTGCGGGAGAAGTACGATCTTCATATGGAAGCAGAGCGTTATGTAAGCGACGGCATGGGCGCGGATGAAAAGTATATACGGAGGTAACGGAAATGGCGGACAAAATCGTACAGACAGCCGGAAGGCAGCAGCTTGGTGACTTTGCGCCGGAATTTGCTCATTTCAACGACGACATCCTGTTTGGCGAAAACTGGAACAACGAGGATCTGGATTTGAAGACGCGGAGCCTGATTACCGTCGTGGCGCTGATGGCGCAGGGCATCACGGACAGCAGCCTGAAATATCACGTCATGAATGCCAAAAACCACGGCGTCAGCCGAAAGGAAATGGCGGCCGCGATCACCCACGCGGCTTTCTATGCCGGCTGGCCCAAGGCATGGGCTGTGTTCAATATCGCCAAGGAAGTTTACAGGGAGGCTGAGGAATGAACAGGTCATTTGCGATTCTGCTGGCCCTTTTTCTGATACTCGGCACAGCATTGCCGCCCGCCGCTGCGGAAGACGCCGTATCCTCCGCCACCGTCAATATCACAGCGCTGCCGGAGCTGAAAGAAAACCAAAGCGCCGCGTCGCTGGTCATCTTCTTTTCCACGGATGACACAGTAAAAGCGGTGGCCTATACCATCGCGGAGGCTTTGGCGTCGGATGTGTTTGAAATTGTGCCGGAGGCGCCTTATACGGAAGCCGATCTGGCCTATTATACAAACTGCCGTGCCGATCAGGAACAAAATGACCGTTCCGCCCGTCCCGCGCTCGCCGTCTGGCCGGAATCCTTGGATCAATATGATACGGTTTTTATCGGCTATCCCATCTGGCATGGACAGGCACCGAAAATCCTGTACACACTGCTGGAAGGCGTCGATCTCTCCGGAAAAACCATTGTGCCTTTCTGCACGTCCGCGTCCAGCGGCGCAGGGTCCAGCGCCAGGAATTTACAGGCATTGACAGGCGAAACTGCCGTTTGGCTGGATGTGAAACGCATTGACAACGGCAGCACAGACGCGGATATACGGGCCTGGGCGCTGTCGCTGAACCTGGTGAAGGGAGAAGGAACGATGCAAATGAAAATCAACGGCATTCCCGTGGCTGTTGCCTGGGAGAACAATGACGCCGTGGCCGCCCTGCGGGAGATAGCCGGGGACGGACTGACCATCCAGATGTCCATGTACGGCGGCTTTGAGCAGGTGGGCCCCATCGGCCAGCGTCTGCCAAGCAGCGACAGGCAGACCGGCACTTCCGCCGGGGACATCGTGCTCTATTCCGGCGATCAGCTTGTGGTGTTCTACGGCAGCAATTCCTGGGCTTATACGCGGCTGGGACGCATCACCGATCAGACCCCGGAGCAGCTGCGGGATTTGCTCGGCAGCGGCGACGTGACGATTATACTGACAATGGATTAACCGGCGAAAGGAGCAGACACGATGATTTACCGTGCGTTTCAGGATATCCAGCTTTCTAACTTGGGCATGGGCGCGATGCGCCTGCCCGTTATCAGCGGAAACGATGGGCAGATCGATGAAGCCGCCGTTTTCCGCATGGTGGATCAGGCGATGGCGGGGGGCGTCAACTACTATGATACCGCCTGGGGCTATCACAACGGACAGTCGGAGATCGTGATGGGCAAGGCCCTGGCCCGTTACCCAAGGGAGAAGTTTTATCTGGCCACCAAGTTTCCCGGCTACGATCTGCGCAATATGGGCAAGGCGGAAGCGATCTTTGAGGAGCAGCTTCGCAAATGCCAGGTGGAATACTTTGATTTCTACCTGTTCCATAATGTGTGCGAGATGAACATTGACGCCTACCTGAACGATGAAAAATACAGAACATACACGTATCTGATTGCCCAAAAACGCAGCGGCCGCATCCGGCACCTGGGTTTCTCCGCCCATGGCAGCGTGGAGGTCATCAAACGCTTTCTCGATGCCTACGGCAAGGATATGGAATTTTGCCAGCTGCAGCTGAACTGGCTGGACTGGGATTTCCAGGATGCCAAGGCGAAAGTGGCGCTGCTCAAAGAGTGGAACATCCCGGTTTGGGTGATGGAACCCCTGCGGGGCGGCAAGCTGGCAAATCTGCCCGAAGAAGACGCCGCAAAGCTCCGCGCCCTGCGCCCGCACGAGGGCATTCCGGCCTGGTCGTTCCGTTTCCTGCAAAGCATTCCCGAAGTCAAAGTGATTCTCTCCGGCATGTCCAACGAGGAACAGATGGCGGACAATCTGCGCACCTTTGAAACGGATCAGCCTTTGAGCGATCAGGAACGGGCTGTCCTCCTGGCGCTATCCGGCGACATGACCCGGCGCACAGCGCTGCCATGCACCGCATGCCGCTACTGCACCACCCATTGCCCCAAAGGCTTGAA
>CACWWM010000193.1 GCA_902764565.1 uncultured Eubacteriales bacterium | reverse complement strand
TCGCCGCCGATGCCGAAGTGGGGCGCGCAGAGCTGCACGCACAGGGATTCGGGGCAGGTGATGGCGCCGTCGAAGTTTTCAATGAAAATGTAATCGTTGCCGCAGCTCTGCATCTTGGCAAAGCGGATGGTCTGCCGCCAGGCGCGCATGTGGTTGATGTCGATAAGCTCGATGTTCTGGGCGGTGAAGCGGGAAGCCATCATATCGGCCAGGGCCCCGGCGGTGTCCAGGCTGGTCAAACAGGGAATGCCCAGCTGCATGGCCTTGCGGTGCAGCACGGTGTAATCCCCGATGGTGGCGTCCTTCACGGCCCCGGTGTACACGATATAATGCACGCTGCCGCTTTCCATCAGGCCGGTGATTTCGTCGTTTTCCGTGGCGTTGGCCACGGCTTTGACCGGAATGCCTAAGCTTTCGATGGCTTTGGCCGTACCGGTGGTGGCGTAGAGGCTCAGGCCCAGGTCATACAGGCGCTTGGCCAGGGAAATGATCTCCTGATAGTCGTTTTCCTCCACGCTGAGCAGCACGCCGGTATTGTGCTTGCCCACGGCGGGCACCTTGAAGCCCGCGGCGGTGAGGCCCTTGAACAGGGCTTCGGGCAGGGTTTTGCCGATGCCCAGCACTTCGCCGGTGGATTTCATTTCGGGGCCTAAGATGGAGTTGGCGTCGTTGAGCTTTTCAAAGGAGAACACCGGCACCTTCACGGCCACGTAGGGCGGCGTGCGGTACAGGCCCACGCCGTAGCCCAAATCGATCAGCTTCTGGCCCAGCATCACCCTGGAGGCCAAATCCACCATGGGCACCTTGGTCACTTTGCTGATGTAGGGCACCGTGCGGCTGGCCCGGGGGTTCACTTCAATAACGTATAATTCATTGTTGTGTAGGGCACCGTGCGGCTGGCCCGGGGGTTCACTTCAATAACGTATAATTCGTTGTTGTAAATCAGGTATTGGATGTTGACCAGGCCCTTTGTGCCCAAGGCCAGGGCCAGCTTTTCCGAACAGTCGCAGATCTTGCGCAGGAACACATCGTTCAGGTTATAGGGCGGGTACACGGCGATGGAGTCGCCGGAGTGGATGCCCGCCCGCTCGATATGCTCCATGATGCCGGGGATCAGCACGTCGGTGATGCCGGGGATCAGCACGTCGGTGCCGTCGGAGATCACGTCCACTTCCAGCTCGATGCCGGGCAGATACTGGTCGATCAGGACGGGATTATCGATGCCCCCCGCCAAAATCTTTTCCATGTAGGCCACGGTATGCTCTTTGGTGCGGGAAATGGTCATGTTCTGCCCGCCGATCACGTAGGAGGGGCGCAGCAGCACGGGATAGCCCAGTTCCTCGGCGACGGAAACCGCTTCTTCCAGGGTGCGCACGCCCATGCCGCGGGGACGGCGGATGCCGAACTGCTCCAGCAGCTTATCGAACCGTTCCCGATCCTCCGCGATATCGATGGATTCGGCGGAGGTGCCCAGGATGCGCACGCCGTGTTCGTCCAGGAACTTGGTCAGCTTGATGGCCGTCTGCCCGCCGAAGGCCACCACCACGCCGATGGGCTTTTCCACATCGATGATCTTCATCACGTCCTCGGCGTACAGGGGCTCGAAGTACAGACGGTCGGCGGTGTCATAGTCCGTAGAAACGGTTTCCGGGTTGTTGTTGATGATGACCACGTCGTAGCCCATTTCACGGAGCGTCCATACGCAGTGCACGGAGCTGTAATCGAACTCGATGCCCTGGCCGATGCGGATGGGGCCGCTGCCCAATACGATGACCACGGGCTTTCCGCTGCGCTTCAGCGCCCGGGATTCGCAGTCCCCTGCCGGGCAGGAATAGAAATACGGCGTTTCGGCGGCAAACTCCGCCGCGCAGGTATCCACCATTTTGTAGCTGAAGGGCCAGGCTGGCAAATCATTCGCTCCAAACAGCCGCCTGATGGCGCTGTCCGGGTAGCCCAGACGCTTGAGTTGGGCATAATCGCCTTCCATAAGGCCCGTTTTTTGGATGCGCGTTTCCAGCTCCGCCATGCCCTGCAGCTGATACAGGAACCACCGGTCGATCCTGGTAATTTCAAAAATCTCATCCGGAGTGATTCCCTTTTTCAGCGCCTCAAACACGGTAAACAGCCGCCGGTCATCCTGAGCGGCCAGGCGGGTGAAAATGTCCGCGTCGGATACAGCCGGGGCGTTCAGCGTGTCCAGACTGATTTCGGCCCCGCGCACCGCCTTCATCAGGGCTTCGGGGAAGGACTGGCCAATAGCCATTACTTCGCCGGTGGCCTTCATTTGGGTGCCCAGGCGCCGGGAGGAGCCGTGAAATTTATCAAAAGGCCACTTGGGGAATTTCACCACCACGTAATCCAGCGCCGGTTCAAAGCACGCGCAGGTTTTTCCGGTAATGTCATTGGCGATTTCGTCCAGGGTATACCCCAGGGCGATGCGGGTGGTGATTTTCGCGATGGGATAGCCCGTGGCCTTGCTGGCCAGGGCGGAGGAACGGGAAACCCGGGGGTTCACCTCGATCACCGCGTATTCAAAGGAATCCGGGTTCAGAGCGAACTGGCAGTTGCAGCCGCCCACGATGCCGATGGCCTCGATCATTTTCAGGCTGGCCGTGCGCAGCATCTGGTATTCCTTGTCGGAAAGGGTCAGGGCGGGGGCAACCACCACGCTGTCGCCGGTATGCACGCCCACGGGATCGACGTTTTCCATGGAGCAGACGGCGATCACGTTGCCCAGGGCATCCCGCATGGTTTCAAACTCGATTTCCTTCCAGCCGGAAATGCACTTTTCCACCAAAATTTGGGTGATGGGCGAAGCATCCAGGCCCGCCTGAGCGATCACCTTCATTTCACTTTCATCCTGGGCGATGCCGCCGCCGCTGCCGCCCAGGGTGTAGGCGGGGCGCACGATCACGGGATAGCCGATTTTTTGGGCGGCAGCCAAAGCGTCCGTGAGCGTTTCCGCGATTTCGGAAGGCACGCAGGGCTGGCCGATCCTGCGCATGGTGTCCCGGAACTGCTCCCGATCCTCCGCCTTTTCAATGGCCTCGATGGGAGAGCCCAGCAGCCGCACGCCGTATTGGGCCAGGGTGCCGTCCCGGCTCAGCTGCATCGCCAGGGTCAGGGCCGTCTGTCCCCCCAGGCCCGCCAATAAACCGTCGGGCCGCTCTTTTTCGATGATGCGGCGCACGGTTTCGGCGTTCAGGGGTTCCAGATAGATTTCATCGGCCAGGTGCTGATCCGTCATGATGGTGGCGGGGTTGGAGTTGACCAGCACCACGTTGACGCCTTCGTCCCGCAGGACGCGGCAGGCCTGTGCCCCGGCGTAGTCAAATTCCGCGGCCTGGCCGATAACGATGGGGCCGGAGCCGATCATCAGCACCTTGCGAATGGACGCATTCTTAGGCATGATCCTTCCCTCCCATCATGTCGATAAAGCGGTCGAACAAGAAGCCGGTATCCTGGGGGCCGGAGCAGGCCTCCGGATGAAACTGCACGGTAAAGCAGTTTTTTTCGGGGTACGCCATGCCCTCGCAGCTTCCGTCGTTGGCGTTCACAAAGGTTTCGATCCCTTTTCCTTTCAGGCTGTCCGCCACCACCGCATAGCCGTGGTTCTGGCTGGTGATCCAGGTGCGGCCCGTGGTCAAATCCTTCACGGGCTGATTTCCGCCCCGGTGGCCGTACTTTAATTTCACGGTGTCGCCGCCCATGGCCAGGGCGGTCAATTGGTGCCCTAAGCAAATGCCGAACAGGGGCTTTTGACCCAGCAGCTTTTTGATTTCTTCAATACAGGCCACGTTTTCCTTGGGATCGCCGGGGCCATTGGAGAGCATCACGCCGTCGGGATCGCTTTTCAGAAGGGCTTCCGCCGTCGTATCCGCGGGCCACACGGTCACGCGGCAGCCGCGCCTTTGCAGGGAACGGATGATGCTCCGCTTGGCCCCGTAATCCAGCAAGGCCACCCGGTATTTTTCTTCGCCCAGGGCGGGGTATTCCTTCTTTTCCTTGCAGGTGACGGACTGCACGGCGCTGAGCACCCGAAAGGCTTTCAGCGCGGACAGATCCTGCGGAATCCGGTCGCAGATCATGGCGTTCATAACGCCCTCTTCCCGGGTGATGCGCACGATTTGCCGGGTGTCCACCCCGCACAGGCCGGGAATGTCCTGGCGAACCAAATAATCGTTCAGGGCGTACTGGCTGCGGAAATTGGAGGGATGCCCGCACAGCTCCCGCACGATATAGCCGAACAGCGCGCTTTTCCCCTCAAAATCCTCCTCGATCACGCCATAATTGCCGATCAGGGGGAAGGTGTGGGTAACGATCTGGCCGAAGTAGCTGGGGTCGGTCAGCGTTTCCAGGTACCCCTCCATGCCGGTGGTGAATACCAATTCCCCCACACGGTCAACAGGGGCGCCGATGCGGCGTCCCTCAAAAATTTTGCCGTTGCTGAGCACTAAATAGGCCATATCGGGTCTCCTTTGGCTTTTTTTGCTATTTGTAATTGATGAATCCAAGACCGATCAGGCAAATGACCACGCCCACGATTTTGTTCCAGGTCAGGGCTTCGCGATAGAGGAAGTACCCAACGATCAGCAGGGCCGCGGCCATGAACGCGCTTTGCACGATGAACCCGGTGCTGACGGGCCAGCCCGCCTTGTAGGCGTAGATCCAGCCCACCTCCAGGCCCACGATCACCAGCCCCAGCACGGCGGGGGCCCAATTCATCTTCCGGTATTCCTGAAACAGGTTCCCGTCCTTCCCCAGGACAAAGTAGAGGATCAGGCTGGCGGCGGCCCCCACCAGATAGGTGACGGTGAGGGACGCAAAGGCGTTCATGCCCTCCGGAACGGATTTAGCGCAGATTTGATACACCACATTGGACACGATCACCAGGGCCATGGGCCAAACAAAGGCAAACATGTTTTTTCCTCCAGCAGCTATCCGGCCTGTTCATCCGGCAGTTCTGTATGGCTTTTCAAAGGCGGTCTCTTTGGTACTTTCTCTGACCCAGAGAAAGTACACATCCCCCGTCCCCTTACAGCGTCGCCGCCATGACGGCCTTAATGGTATGCATGCGGTTTTCGGCTTCGTCGAACACGATGGACTGGGAGCTTTCAAACACGTCGTCGGTCACTTCCATGGCGGTGAGACCGAATTTTTCGTGAATCTTTTTGCCGATACCGGTGTTCAGGTCATGGAAGGAGGGCAGGCAGTGCATGAAGCGGCACTGGGGCCCGGCCTGCCGCATGAGGCTGGCGTTCACCTGATAGGGCAGCAAATCGTGAATACGCTCGGCCCAGACTTCGTCCGGCTCGCCCATGGACACCCACACGTCGGTGTAGATCACGTCCGCGCCGCGCACCGCCTCCTTGGGATCGGTGATGAAATCCAGGGTGGCCCCGGTCTGCAAGGCGATGTTTTTGCATTGCAGAACCAGCTGCGGATCGGGGAAATACTTTTCCGGCGCGCAGGCCACGAAATTCAGGCCCATTTTGGCACAGCCGATCATGAGGGAATTGCCCATATTGTAGCGGGCGTCGCCCATGTACACCAGTTTTTTGCCCTTCAAGGCCCCGAAATGCTCCCGGACGGTGAGGAAGTCGGCCAGAATCTGGGTGGGATGATATTCGTTGGTGAGGCCGTTCCACACGGGCACGCCGGCATACTTTGCCAGGGCTTCCACAATTTCCTGGCCGTAGCCCCGGTACTCGATGCCGTCGTACATGCGGCCCAGCACCCGGGCGGTGTCGGCGATGCTTTCCTTTTTGCCGATCTGGCTGCCGGTGGGGTCCAGATAGGTGGAGTGCATGCCCAGATCAGCCGCCGCCACCTCGAAGGAGCAGCGGGTGCGGGTGCTGGTCTTTTCAAAGATCAGCGCCACGTTTTTGCCCTCGTGCATGCGATGGGCCACGCGGGCGCGCTTCTTTTCTTTCAGCTCCGCCGCTAAATCCAGGAGATAGGTGATTTCCTCCGGCGTATAATCCAGCAGGGTCAAAAAGCTCCGTCCCTGTAAATTCATGCTGTTTCCTCC
>CACWWM010000192.1 GCA_902764565.1 uncultured Eubacteriales bacterium | reverse complement strand
TCGATCAGTACCGCCTTGATGCGGGTGGAGCCGAATTCCAGGCCGAGGGCCGTTTGCTTGAAGTCCATGCTTTTAATCTCCTTCCATAATAGCTTGAGAAAAAGAAAAGAGAGAACAGAGCGCAGAGTTCAGAGTACAGATTTATTTTGTGTATGCACTTTGGTTTTCCATTGATCCACTATATAGTCTGTACTCTGTACTCTGAAAACTATCTATGGTCTTACTTTACGAGCCTGATCACGTTCCAGCTTGCGGCGGGCAGGATGATCTTCCCATCCTTCCAATCGATTGGCACGTCCGCGGGCTTTACCTGATCGGGGTCGGCTTCGGTATTCACGGCCTTCATATTGTCATGGTGCAGCACGGAATGGGAAGCGGTCTTGAATTTCCCGAAGGAGCGCAGGTCGGCCGTCAGTTCCGCCGCTTCTTCCAGATCCCGGTTCACAGCGAAAATGGTCACGCTGCCGTCTTCCGCAAGCACGGCGGCGGCGTCCACGAAGGGCACGTCGGTGTAGTGCCTGGTATCGGTTTTTTCGCTTTCCATGATGGGCAGCAGGCTCTTGCCCCGGCCCAGGGCGCTGGCCTGCAAAAGGGGCCAGTAAATGGTCTGGGCCCAGGCCCCGCCGCCCTTTCGGGTCATGATGGGGGCGATCACGTTCACCAGCTGGGCCAGGCAGGCCACCTTCACCCGGTCGGCGTTCTTTAAGATGGTAATGAGCATGAGGCCCACAAGCAGCGCGTCCTCGAAGTTGTACACGTCCTCCAGCAGGGGCAGGGCGGTGCCCCAGGGCTCCCGCTTGTGCAGATCCACGTCCTGCTGATGGGAATGATACCACACGTTCCATTCGTCCAGGGACAGGTTCACCCGCTTTTTGCTGCGCTTCTTGCCCTTCACCGCGTCGCAGATGGAGGCCACGGTGCGGATGAAATCGTCCAGATCCATGGTGGAGGCCAGGAAATCGGGGGTGTCGTTGTGGGGATTGCCGTAATAGCGGTGCAGGGATACATAATCCACGTTGTTGTAGCACTCGGTCAGCATGGTGTATTCCCATTCGCCGAAGGTGGGCATGGTGGAGGAGGAAGAACCGCAGGCCACCACTTCGATGGAATCGTCCGTCCACTTCATCATTTTGGCGGCTTCGTTGGCTGCGCGGCCATATTCAAAGGCCGTTTTGCTGCCCATCTGCCAGGGGCCGTCCATTTCGTTGCCTAAGCAGAACAATTTGATGCTGAAGGGGTCTTTCGCGCCATTTTTGATACGCAGGTCGCTCCAATAGCTGCCGCTCTTATGATTGGCGTACTCCACCAGGGCCTGGGCTTCCGCCGGGCCCCGGGTGCCCAGGTTCACGGCGTACATCACGTCCGAACCCGCTTTTTTCGCCCAGTCGCAGAATTCATGGATGCCCACCTCGTTGGGGTCGGTGGTCTTCCAGGCCAGGTCAAGCCGCCGGGGCCGGTTTTCCTTGGGGCCGATGGCGTCCTCCCACCGGAAGCCGGACACGTAGTTTCCGCCGGGATAGCGCACGATGGGCACGTTCAGCTTCTTCACCAGCTCCAGCACGTCTCCCCGGAAGCCGCTTGCGTCGGCGGTGGGATGGCCCGGCTCGTAAATGCCGGTGTACACGCACCGGCCCAAATGCTCCACAAAGGAGCCGTAGATCCGCTTGTCCACGTCCGAGATCACATAATCCTTATCCAAGATCAGCTTGGCTTTGCGCATGGCCGTCTCTCCTTTTTCTGCCTGGATTTTTCCACGATCAACCAAGAAAAATTGTATCATTGAACCCATAAAAAAGCAATGAATTTCACAGAAAAAAAGGGGATTCTGTTGCGGTTTTGGGACGGCGCTTTATACATTTGGGACGGGGAAACGTATCGCTTGCGCGGCTTCCTCTTCCGAGGAAACGCACGTGATGGTATGATGAACCCGTAAAACATCGACGAAAGGAGGGAGAAGAGGACATGCGCGGACAGTTCATGACACCCGGTGCATTACGGCTTCTGCACTTTGCGCTGTTTGTTTGCGTGCTGTCTAACCACCCGATCCGCAACAAAATGTATGCTCCGCTGATCCTTGCCTTTTGGGGCGTCATTTTTGCGATCATTGACGCCACTGGGGGGCAGGACTGGACAGCCACCGCCATGCTGGTCTGCTGTTTTGCTTTTCTTATGGCGCTTTGCATACAGAATGCGGTAATTGCCAGCAAAAAGCGCAGAGAGAAAACGCAAAAGAGCAAGGAATATTGGAAAAGTACGAAATAAATAAAGAACAGCCCCGCGACGATGAACAATGTCACGTGCGGGGCTTTTATGGTAACGTTCCCTTTGCGGCTTTCTCGGAAGGGGGCCTGGGGGAGACCGCTCTTTGGTCCCCAAAGAGCGGTCTCCCCCAGAAGAAATCTTTTACTGCACGGCGTTTTCCTGCACGGCTGCCGGGGCGGAAACCAGGGGCAGCTCGTGCACGCAGGTCAGGCGGCTCAAGGATACCTCGTAGGCCATGCGGTTCATGACGGTGCCGTCGGGCATCTGCTTCTGGTATTCCCGGCTTTGGAAGCGGCCCTGCACCTCCAGCTTGTCGCCCACGCTTAAGCCCGCGGCGTAGCGGGCGGTGCGGCCCCAGGCGATGCAGGGGATATAATCGCTCTTGCCGAAGGCCCGGTTCACCGCCAGCATGAGATCGGCGATTTCCCGGCCGAAGGGCGTGGTGCGGAAGGCCGGGGGCTTGCAGATGGCCCCGGTCAAGTGGATCATGTTGGGGTTTTCACTGTCGTCCGGCGGCAGGAGCCGCTGGGCGAAGGCGGTGAGCAGCAGCCGTCCGGAGCCGCCCATGACTTTGTTATAAGAGCGCAGCTGCCCCTGAATGGCGATGCGCACGCCGGGGGTTACCTGGCTGTTCATGAGCCGCTCGCTGACGGTGACAGGCAGCAGGTCCTGCGCCCCGGAAAGGCGGGGCACCTTGATGTCCATGCGGTAAAAATGCTCGCCGAATACTTCATGATCCAGCACCGGTTCGTTTTCGATCACGCCGCAGAGCGTCAGCTGATTGTTTTCCGTTTCCATGTTCCTTCACACCTCCGGTATTGTCGTGGGCGCGGGGCGCTGAATCCCCTGCGCGTCCAAAGTGGTTTCTCCGGTCAGCAGCAGTTCGGAAATGGGCACCACGGTGAACCCCTGCTGCCGATAGCTTTTGAGAATGGTGGGCAGCGCATCCAGGATATATTTGGAATCGTTGTGAAAAAGCACGATGTCGCCGCTTTTCACGTTTTTCGTGGCCCGGTCGATCAGGGGCTGCACGCCCTTGTTTTTCCAGTCCAGGGAATCCACGCTCCATTGAATCGGCACATAGCCCGCATCCCTGGCGACGAGCACCACGTCGTTGCTGTAATCCCCGTAGGGCGGGCGGAACAGGGTGGGCCGCACGCCGGTGAGGGCCTGGGCGTTGTCCGCCATGGTGTCCAGCTCCTGCCGGATCTGCTCCCGGCTTAAGGTGCTCATCTTCGGATGCGTGGTGGAATGATTGCCGATCTCGTGGCCCCGGGCGGCGATTTCCTTCACCAGCCCGGGAAACCGCTGGGTCCAGATATCCACCATAAAGAACGTGGTTTTTACCCCAAATTCATCCAAAATATCCAGAATTTTTTCCGTTTTGTCGCCGCCCCAGGCCGCGTCGAAGCTGATGGCGATTTTGCCGTCGTCCCGATCCACCGCGTAAATGGGCAGCTCCCGCTTCCGCGCCACCACCTCGGCTGTGCGCGTCCGGGCCGTGTAGAACGTGGCCATGGCGCACAGCAGCAGCCCGGCGGCCAGCGCGCCCGCGGCCCACCGCTTCTTCTCCTTTCGTGCCTCCCGGGCTCCTTCCACCCGTTTGATCATGGGCTTCCGCCTCCTTTCCTGCTGCCTTAGCGTATGCGGAAAGGGAAGCGTTTAGAAGCGGGCCTTTTCGGGGCTTTCGCCGTCTTCAAGCGTATGCGGAAAAGAGAAGGAATATGCCCGGTTCGACCAAAGAAGCCAGGATGCGGCTGAATTTCCGAAAAATCGCGCATCGTGCCGGGGAACTATTGAAAAAACGGGAAAAGCAAGGTACAATACAGAGGAAGATAAAAACACGGGAGGATGAATAGAAATGAAACAGCCCCAAATCTATGCCTTTGCCGACGAAGCCAGCCCCATCATTGACAAGCAGATCATCGCCATGCAGCGCAACGGCCTGCAGGGCCTGGAAATCCGCAACGTGGACGGGGAAAGCGTAGCCGCCATTTCCCTGGACAAAGCCCGTGAAGTGCGGGCCAAGATGGACGCGGCGGGCCTGAAGGTGTGGAGCATCGGTTCCCCCATCGGCAAGATCGATATTGAAAAGGACGATTTTAACGCCCATATGGATACCCTGCGCCACGTGATCGAGGTGGCGAAAATCCTGGGCGCGGAAAACATCCGCATGTTCTCCTTCTACATCCCGGCGGGCAAGAACCCCGCGGATTATCGGGCCGAAGTGCTCCGGCGGCTGCACCTCATGGCCGACGCGGCGGAGGGCACCGGCGTGACCCTGTGCCACGAAAACGAAAAGGGCATCTACGGCGATATGGCGAACCGCTGCCTGGAAATCCTGGAAGCCGAGCCCCGCATTGCGGGCGTGTTCGACCCGGCCAATTTCGTCCAGTGCGGCCAGGATACCTGGGAAGCCTGGAAGCTGCTGGGCAGCAAAATCAAGTACATGCACATCAAGGACGCGCTCTTCAAGGACAACAGCGTGGTGCCCGCCGGTAAGGGCGACGGCCAGGTGGACAAGATTTTGAAGGCGTTCCTGGAAAACGGCGGCGAATGTCTTACCGTGGAACCCCACCTGACGGTGTTCGACGCGCTGAAAACCCTGGAACGACGGTGTTCGACGCGCTGAAAACCCTGGAACGCGAGGGCGAAAAGAGCCGCGTGGGCGGCGCGTATGCCTATCCTTCCTCCGACGCCGCCTTCGACGCTGCCTGTCAGGCCCTGCGGGAATTGCTGGGCTAAGGCAGGGAGGTGATGCTGGGCGCTCCGCGCGCCCAGTTCCGCAGGCTCAATAGTCGCAAGTCCGCGATACGCCCCACGCTCTGCGCTGCGCTTGAACGTGGGTTTCGGACGGCAATCCAAGGATTGCACGTCCTCAGCCTCACTTCGTTCGGCGCTGACATGCGGACATTGCTCGTTTCGGCTGATCTCACCGCCGATGAAATTCTGGCCGCAACCTCAA
>CACWWM010000191.1 GCA_902764565.1 uncultured Eubacteriales bacterium | reverse complement strand
TACGCCATACATTACACCGAGGCTAAGCGTCATCATATTCAATGTTTCGGAATCAAAATGCTGGCCCTTCTCTGAAACATCAATTTCCGGGAAACCATAGAGGTATAACAGCTTTTGCGCAGCGCGAAGCATAAACCCATAATACTGTACAATATCTGCCGGGATGGTGGCTGCCATAGCAAACCCACCAGGCATACCGAGCGCCGCAGAAATGCCGGTTACACAGTTTCTTTCATATTCGATTACTTGGTCGGCGTGTTTGTTAATCATATCAACAGAGATTCCGGCGAGCGCAGGCGTCCGTTCTATCGCATCCTCTATCACGTCACCTGAAAAATCCTTTTTCAATTCTGCCCTGAGAAAATCCGCGCGATTTATGCCAACGCCCGGCGTTCGCAAGCCCAGAATAATAAAATCCTCAATATCAATTTCTCCGCTTCCATTAGCATCTATCGCCTGAATAACGGAATCTTTTCCCTTGTTGACGATATTGGTTGCTTTGCCAGCCACATCCTGAAGCGCGGTGCCGACCTTGCCTGCCGCATCGTTCACAGCATCACCGACATTTTTGAATATTCCGCCGACTGTTCCAAAGAAGTCCTGTTTGCTTCCTCCATGATTTTCAGGCATTTTTCTTCCTCCCGCGCACTTAGATAATGTTTCCTTTTGTAACGTCGTTCTGGCAGCCGCATGCCGTACATTTCCATTTTCCATTTTTTGCGGTAAAAATCCTGCTGTATGTTTAAATATCCTTTCCATCGTCTTCAATAGTACCACTAAACCGGCAACTTGACAAAAAAAAAGCGCGAATCGCTTCGATTTCGAGGCGGTTCGCGTTTTTTGTCTTCAATTTTCCTCCCCCATCGCCGCTTCCACTTTTTCCAAAATGGGCACGGCGGCGCGGAGCATTTCTTCCACGGTCATCTTCGTATCCCGGAACAGGATGGCCGGTTCCCTGGAGGCGGAGAGCAGCAGGCGTTTGTCCGTCTTTTCCAGGGCGGCGTAGAGGCGGGCGGGATCCAGGGGGGCGTTGGGGTCTAAGCGGCAGATCAGGGTGTTGGCGGTGTAGTTCACCCGGTTCACGCCCAGCCGCCCGCAAATGCCCCGCAGGTGAGCAATGTCGATCAGGTTCATCACGCAGTCGGGAATATCGCCGAAGCGGTCGATCATTTCCTCGATCACGTCCTCCCGGATCTCTCTTGTTTTGATCATGGCGATGCGCTTGAAAATTTCCATGCGCTGGGTATCGCCCCGCACATATTCGGCGGGCAGGTAGGCGTCCACCCGCACCTCCACCCGGGTTTCCGTCTGGTAGGGGATCGCTTCGCCCTGGGCGCCCCGGGCTTCCCGCACGGCTTCCTCGATCAGGCGGCAGTACATATCGTAGCCCACCTGGGCCACCTGGCCGGACTGCTCGGGGCCGAAGATGTTGCCCGCGCCGCGGATTTCCAGATCGCGCATGGCGATGCGGAAGCCGGAGCCGAACTCCTCCGCGTCAAATACGATGATGGTGTTGGCCGTGGGCACGTCCAGGCCGTTTTCGATGATGGTGGAGCACAGCAGCACGTCGAAGCGGCCCTCGTAAAAGTCCAGCATCACGTCCTCCAGCAGGCTTTCCTTCATCTGTCCGTGGGCCACGGCGATGCGGGCCTCCGGCACCAGGGCGCGCAGCCGGGCGGCAAACTGGTCGATGTGGCGCACCTGATTGTACAGGAAATACACCTGCCCCTGCCGGTTCAGCTCCCGCATGATGGCGTCCCGGATCACGGCGTCGTCCCACCATGGACATATGCAGGGTGCGGGGAATGGGCGTGGCGGACAGGGTGAGCACGTCCACCTGGTTTTTCATGTTTTTGATGGATTCCTTGTGGGCCACGCCGAAGCGCTGTTCCTCGTCCACGATCAGCAGACCCAAATCCTTAAACCGCACGTCCTTGGACAGCAGCCGATGGGTGCCCACCAAAATGTCGACCTTGCCCTCCGCCGCCTTGCGGAGGGTTTCCTTTTGCAGCTTGGGACTGCGGAAACGGGACAGCACGTCGATCTCCACCGGGAAATGGGCGAAGCGTTTGAGCATGGTGTAATAATGCTGCTGGGCCAGGATGGTGGTGGGGGCCAGCAGGGCCACCTGCTTGCCGTCCATGACAGCCTTCATGGCGGCGCGGAGGGCCACCTCCGTTTTGCCGTAGCCCACGTCGCCGCACACCAGCCGATCCATGTTGCTGGGCGCTTCCATATCCCGGCGGATGTCCTCCACGGCCTTGTCCTGATCCGGGGTCAGCTCGTAGGGGAAAGCGTCCTCAAATTCCCGCTGCCAGGGGGTGTCCGGGCAGAAGGCGTGGCCGGGGTTGGCCTGCCGGTCGGCGTACAGCTTCACCAGGTCGAAGGCCAGCTTTTTCAGGCCCGCCTTCACCTTGTTCTTTTTCTTTTCCCAGTCGTTGCCGCTTAACGAGTTGAGGGGCGGCGGATTGTCCTGGCCGCCGATGTATTTCTGCACCCGGTCGAACTGATCCGTGGGCACGTACAGCTTATCGCTGCCCTGATACTGGATCAGCAGATAATCCCGGTAGGTGCCCTCGCTTTGCAGGCGCACGGTGCCCTTGAAGATGCCCACGCCGTGGGCTTCGTGCACCACGTAGTCCCCTTCCTTTAAGTCGGTAAAGGCTTCGATGCGTTCCCCGGCGGTCTGGCGCTTCCGGGTTTTGCGGTAGCCCGCGCCGAAGAGATCGCTGTCGGCGATGACGGCTAATTTGCAGTCCGGCAGGGTGAAGCCGTGGCTGAAGGTCTGGGGCCAGATCACCGCGTCCCCCCCGCCCACGCGCATGCCCTCCTCCCAGGCGGGCACGGGCACCTCCATTTCGGTTAAAGCCTTTTGCAGGCGGTTCGCCCTGGCTTCGCCGCCCGCCATGAGCAGCACCAGATACCCTTCTTCTTCCCAGGCTTTCAGGTCGCCGCCCAATTCCTTGAACCGGGACACGTATTTGGGCGCGTTCACCCCGGCGAAACGGGCGATGCGGGTGGGCTTCATCTCCCCCATGCCCCGCAGGAATTCCATGAGCAGATGGATGGGACGTCCCTGCATGGCGTCGGCCGCTTCCTCCCAGGTGCGCAGCAGAGCGCCCTGTTCCGGCACGGCTTCCTGGCGCTCCAGGGTCAGCTTGAAATCCTCCCCGAAGCCCGCCAGGCGATCCTCGCACCGGGCCTTGACCCGTTCCGGTTCCTCGATCACCAGAATGGGGTCGTTCAAATATTCCCACAGCCAGGCGCAGGGCACGTCCAGCGCCCCGGCCCACAGGGCCAGGGTGGGGGGCTGCAAGCCCGCGTCCAGGTGGTCGGCATCTTGTAATAGCCTGCCCACGCCGGTATCGTACACCCGGCGGGCGGGCACGGGCGCGGCGGTTTTTTCCACTTTGTCTTCGTCCTCATCCTCCGGCAGGGGCGGCAGATCGGCATTCAGCAGGTGATCCGGCAGCCGCTTCATTTGTTCCCGCACCAGGGCGCGGATAGACGCGGCGGCAGAATCCGGCAGCAGCCATTCCACCGCCGGATAGAAATTCACTTCTTCGATATTGTCCAGGCTTCGCTGGCTGATGGGATCAAAAGCGCGGAGGGAATCCACCTCGTCGTCCCAGAATTCCACGCGGGTGGCGCCGTTTTCGGCGGGCGAGAAAGCGTCCACGATGTCGCCGCGCAGGGCGCACTGGCCCCGGCCCTCCACCATATCCACCCGTTCGTAGCCCATTTTCACCAGGCGGGCGATCAATTCGCCGGGCTCCATTTTGCTGCCGGAGCGCAGGCAAACGGCGTGTTCCTCGTACTTTGCCGGAGGCATCATGCGGGTGAGCAGCGCTTCTGCCGAGACGCACAGCACCCTGATTTCACCCCGCCGGGCCCGCTGCAGAACGGACAGGCGCTGGAACGCGGTTTCCCGGCTGGCCGTGCCCCGGGTGAAATTCATATCCGGCACGGGCAGCACCGCCGTGCCCCCGCCCAGCCAGGCGGCGCAGTCGTCCGCCGCCCGCATGGCCGCGGCGTCGGAGGGCGCGATATACAGAACGGGCCTGCCGCTTTCCGCCGCAAGCAGCGCGGCGTAGAAAGGCCGCTGGCCCTCCGCCATGTCGTACAGGGCGGCTATGCCGTTTTCGCGCGCGTCAAAAGCCTCCCGAAAGGCTGGGGAGGCATGTAAAAAATCCCGAACATTATTCAGCATGGCGATTGTTGAAGCGGTTCATGGCCGTATCGATCCCATGCTCCGCCCAGCAGATGGCCGCGTCGGCAGCCAGCAGATAGGCGTCATAGGCGATTTTCCGCTCCTCCTCCGTCTGGAATTTGCTGAGCACCCAATCGGCCAAATCCCATTGCGCCGGCGGCGCGCCCATGCCCACCCGCACCCGGGGAAAATCCCCCGTGGCGGTGCATTGCACGATGTGCCTCAGGCCGTTGTGGGTGCCGGGGCCGCCCTTGGGCCGGATGCGCACCTGCCCGAACGGCAGATCGATATCGTCCACAATGAGCAGCATGTCCTTCGGCTCCATTTTGTACCAGCTCAGCGCTTCCGATACGGTGAAGCCGCTTAAATTCATAAAGGTCTGGGGCTTGATGAGCACCAGCTTTTCGCCGCCCAGCAGGGTTTCCCCGATCAGGCCCTGAAATTTCATCTTTTTGATGGGGGTATTCAGCTTGGCCGCAATGATGCTGATCACGTCAAACCCTACGTTGTGCCGGGTGTGCTCGTATTTTTCGCCCGGATTGCCCAGGCCCACAATGGCTCGCATAGACGTTTCCTTCCCGCCTGTTCAAAATACCCGGATTTTTCCGGGCACTTCATTATAATGGATTTGCAGAACCGCGTCAAGAAATGCGCTTATTCTTTGTCTTTCACGTTCTCCACGATGTTCCACTTTTTCATGCTCCACATGGTCATGAAATGGCTGAACGTGATATAGGCCAGTACCAGCCCGGCGGTCAGCGCGTAAACCCAGGCTTCGTGAACGAAGGGGTAGGTTCTTGAAGCCACCGACATCCGAAACAGTGCCATTTTTGCGACGACGATGCCCCCAGGCAGGCCCAGCGCCAGGGAAAACAGGAAATACAGCAGGGACTGCACATACCAGCTCCGGGAAATCTGGCTTTGCTGGAAGCCCAGGGCGCGGAGCACGCTCAATGGCCGTTTCTGTTCCAGCAAATTGGTGTTGCCGGTATTCACCACGATCACCAGGCCGATCAGCACGGCGAAGCCGGCCACCAGGCTGGCGGGCACGTCATAGGTGATAAAGATGGCGTAATAGGAGGCATAGGCCATGCGGGTAAAGACCGAATAAATGTATGCTTCCCGTCCGATCAGGAATTCCATCAGCTTTCCTTCGTCCGCTTCCTGCACACGGCAGATCACGGAACGCAGGGCGGGCTCGCCCAAGGCCTGCGCCTGGGTGGAGGAAACGCTTTGCGTGCGGCCGACGCTCTGATCGGAAATGGCGGTAATTTTCAGGGGCACGCCGTCCACCCGCACCGTATCCCCCGCCTGGGCCCCCAGGGTTTCGGCCAGCTGCTTATCCAGCACCGCGCCTTCCTCCGGCACGGGTACCACGCCGCCCTTTTCGTCCAGGAGGGTGATCAGCCCGGTTCCCGCCCGCATGGCGTTCAGCAGGGATGTTTCCGTGCGCCCGTTCAGGGAAAAATCGCTGGTGTAATAATCCATCGGTTCCACGTCGGAAACCCAGGGCAGCGCTTCCAGATCGCGCAGGAACGCGCCGTCCTCATCCTCCTGATAGAAAATCTGGCAGTCGTAATGAATCCGCTTGTCAAACAGCTGGGTGATGATGGCGTTCTTGGAGGCAATAAAGGAAAAGGCGGTAAAAATCAGCATCACGGACGCCGACAGGCACACCACGGAGAAAAGAAAGCGCACCGGATTCCGCATCAGGGAAATCACGCTGTATTTTACCATGGGCGAAGCGCCGCGGACGGCCCATTGGGCGGCGCGGGGGATTTTTACTTTGGCGGAGGTCTGGCGGGACATGGCTTCCGTCGGCTGCACGCCGCTGGCGCGCACCGTGCTGATCAGCGTGGCCGCCTGGCCCACCGCAATGGTAACCAGACCGGCAACCCCCGCCATTTTCCAGTCGAAAACATAGATAAAGTAAGCCAGCGGGAAGAATTTGGCTTCAAAACCGCCGATATAGCGCAGCAGCGCCAGGCCGATGGCCAGGCCCAGGCCCACCGCGCCCAGGGACACCAGGAAATTGACGGCGCAGAAGAACGCGGCAACGCTGCCCCGGGAAAAGCCAAGGGCCCGCAGGATGCCGATTTCCCGGCGGCTTTGCCGGATGATCAGCGCCATGAACAGGTAAACCACCACCAGCGCCACCGTGAAGAAAAGCGCCGGCACGAACACCATCATGGTTTCCAGGGGGTCCACATTATCCCGGATTCTTCCCCAAACGGCGGAATCCTCATGCAGCACGGCGCTTTTTACTTCCGTATCCCCCAGGGCGGCCCGCGCCGCTTCCAGGGTTTCCGCCCGGGGCGCGTCCGGGGTAAAGCGCAGCAGGAATTGATTGCACAGAGCTTCGTAGCCCTCTTCCCCGGCCAGGTCGTCATAGGCGCGCTGCAGTTCGTTTTTCATATCGGCAAAATCCGCCAATGCCTGCACCCAGCCGCTTTCCGCTTCCGCCCGCTTATCGGCCAGCTGCGCTTCGCCGTCGGCCAGCTGCTGCCGGGCCTCGGCCACTGCTTCGTCGATCTG
>CACWWM010000190.1 GCA_902764565.1 uncultured Eubacteriales bacterium | reverse complement strand
GGGGATTTTTTCAGGCTCAAAGTCCCAATGAATGGCGTCCTGGCTCCAGCCCAAGTAGATGTAGGGCACGCCGTTGGTCTGCTCGCCGCGGAACACACCAACGAATTTGCCGCCGAAGGGCATGACGGCGGAATTGAAGATGCGCGCCACGCCGGGGAGGGGATTGCGGTCAATGATGGGGTTTTCGGTGTAGCGCCACAGGGGGCTGTTGATGTGACCGGCCGGCTTATCCTGCCAGGGTACATTGGGAAGGGCGGGGGCGTACATTTTGTACTTGGGCATGAGGGATCATTCCTTTCTCGCAAATTTTTTCGTGAAGTAAATGAAAACAAGAAGCGTACAGCGTTCAGTGCGTCGGTGTTTGAATTGGAAAATTCGTCACTGTGCTTCCGGCAGCTTGTCCCAGCCGCCGTAGCGGATGAGCTTCCGGCAGCTTGTCCCAGCCGCCGTAGCGGATGATGGCGTCCACCATGGACTGATGGGGGAAGGAAAGGGTTTTGCGGTCCAGCAGGCCGAAGCGTTCGCCGTTGCCGGAAAACACGTTGTTGTCCCAGTACAGGCAGGGCATATTGCGGGCGCTGGCGGTGGCGACGTAGAAGGCGGCCCAATCCACCCGATCCTGCAAATTATTGCCCTTCACCATGGCCCCGTATTCGCCGATGACTACGGGAATGCCGTTCAGGATGTACTGGTTGTACAGGCTGTTCATGAAGCTGACGATGTCGATCTTCTGGGCCTGGGTGCCGAAGGTGCCGCCCCCGTTCAGATTCAGGGCGAAATCATAGGGTGTGTAGGCGTGAACGGACACGATGATCTTATTGTCGGCGGCGTCCGTGGGCAGCACGAAGGAATCCCGCACGGCGTTGGCGGGGGCGGCGTCGTAGGCGGGCACCATGAGATAGCGGTCGGCGTTATTGCCGCCGGTGGCGCGCACGGTGTCCACGAAAAGCTGGTTCAGCTTGTTCAGGCAGTCCGCCGCGTCCACGCACGCCGGGATCGTGGGATTGAACATCCATTCGTAGGAGGAATTGACCAAGCGCGGTTCGTTCATGGATTCCATGATGAGGTGCTCGTCGTAGTCCCGGAAGCGCGCCGCAAGCTGCCGCCAGATACATTCCACATAGTGGGCGGATTCCTCGTAGTGGCTGCTTGCGGGCAGGAACTGGTCTTCGTCGTGGTGGATGTTGATGATTACGTACATGCCGCGGCCGTAGGCCCAGTCCACCACCTCCTGCACCCGGGTCAGCCACCTTTCGCTGATTTCGTAATCGGGGCCGGATACGTGGTCGTGCCAGGAAATGGGGATGCGGATGGAAGAAAAGCCGGCGGCCTGAATGGCTTCGATCATGGCCTCCGTGGTTCTGATATTCACCCAGGAGGTTTCCACGGTCATTTCGTCGGCATTCCGGTTCCAGGCGGCCTTGATCGCGTCGAAGGTGTTGCCTAAGTTCCAGCCGACGCCCATTTTCTTTAAGAACGCCATGGCCTCGTTTTCCGGGATGGGGCGGCGGGTGGTGGTCAGATCGGGTACGGTGACGGCGCTGTCCGCATAGGCGCAGCCCGCGCACAGGGCCAGCAGCAGGCACAGGGCCAGCAGCAGGGCAAGAAATTTTTTCATATCTTCATCCTCCTGATCGCAAGGGCGTTACGCCATGAATTTTGCCAGATCGTCCGCCAGCTTCTTTTCTTCCGCCGCCGCTTCCGCACGGTTGGCGGCGGAAACGGAAATATAGATTTTCAGCTTGGGCTCCGTACCGGAGGGCCGCACCACGGCGGAGGCCCCGCCGGACAGGCGGAATTTCAGCACATCGGACTTGGGCAGCCCATCCAGGCCGGGGGCGTAATCCAGCAGCTTTTCGATGTTCCGCCCGCCCAGTTGGGTCAAGCCCGTGCGGAAGGACTGCATGATCTGCTGCATCTTTTCAAAGCCCGCCGCGCCCTCGAACTCGTAGCTGTGCAGGGTGTTCAGGCAGTAGCCGTATTCTCTGTACAATTGCTCCAGCTTTTGCAAAAGGCTTACGCCCCGCTGCTTGTGCCAGGCGAACATTTCGCAAATCAGGAAAGCGGCGTTCACGGCGTCCTTGTCCCGCACATAGGCGCCGGACAGGTAGCCGTAGCTTTCCTCGAAGCCGAAAATGTAGCGTTCGGGATGGCCTTCCGCTTCCAGCTTGCCGATGGTTTCCCCGATGAATTTAAAGCCCGTGAGCACATTGCGGGTTTCCACGCCGTAATGGGCGGCGATGCGCTCGGCCATGTCCGTGGTCACGATGGTTTTCACCAGCACGGGGGCTTTGGGCATTTTCCCCAGGGCCAGGCGGCGGCTGCACACATAATCCAGCAGCAGCAGCCCGGTTTCATTGCCGGTAAGCAGCTCGTATTCCCCGTTCAGATTCCTTACGGCGATGCCGCAGCGGTCGCAGTCCGGGTCGGTAGCCAAAAGCAGATCGGCGTTGAGCTTGGCGGCATAGGAAAGACCCAGTTGCATGGCTTCCCGGATTTCGGGGTTGGGGTAGGGGCAGGTGGGGAAATGGCCGTCGGGCTGCTCCTGCTCCTTCACCACGGTCACGTTTTCATAGCCGCTCTCCCGCAGGGTGCGCAGAACGGGCTTTAAGCCCGTGCCGTTTAAGGGCGAATATACGATGGCCACGCGCTTGTCCACCGTTTCGTCCCCCAGCAGGCTCTGCTTTTTCACTTCTTCCACAAAATCGGTGTACACCTGATCGGGAATGTAGGAAATCAGGCCGCTTTGCAGGCCCGCTTCAAAGTCCATGCGCTTCGCGCCGGAGAACACGTCCAGCTTTTGAATTTCGGAAAGGATTTCCGCCGCCGCTTCCGTGGTGATCTGGCAGCCGTCGGCCCCGTACACCTTGTAGCCGTTATATTTGGCGGGGTTGTGGCTGGCCGTCACCATCACGCCCGCGGCGCAGTTCAGCGCCCGCACGGCGAAGGACAGGCAGGGGGTGGGCATGAGTTCCCGATAGATCAGCGCCTGGATGCCGTTGGCCGCGAACACGCCGGAAGCCACCCTGGCAAATTCGTCGCTCAGGATGCGGGAATCGAAGCTGACGGCGATTTTCCGCTGATCGGCAGGAAAGCGCTTTACCACGTAATCCGCCAGGCCCTGGCTGGCTTTGGCTACGGTGTGCACGTTCATGCGATTGGTGCCCGCGCCGATCACGCCCCTAAGACCCCCGGTGCCAAAGGCCAAATCCCGGTAAAAGGCGTCTTCCTTCGCGGCGGCGTCCATGGCCTTCAATTCCGTTTGCAGGGAAGCGTCCGCTTCCTTGATCCAGCGCTGATACAGGGCGTCGATGTTATTCATACAGGCAGCACTCCTTCCTGATCGCTTCCGCGATTTCTTCCGCCGCTTTTTGATGGGCTTCCCGGCTGGGATGCATGCGGGAGCCGTTGGTGGCGGCGGGGGTGAGGGACAGATAACGCACGTTCTGATCCCCGGCGGCCTGCCGATCCCGCACGGCGGCTTGCAGCAGGGGTTCCACCTGCTTGCCGCACAGGCCGTAGGCCCAAAGGATCAGGGCCTTGGGATTGCGGGCGCGCACCATTTCCATCAGCTCCCCGGCGCGGACGCGCAGCTCCCGTTCGGCGGCTTTGCGCTCCTCTTCGGTCATCTTGGCCAGGGCGGAAGCGTCGTTGGTGCCCAAATTGATCACCACCGCGTCGGCGGCGCGCTCCGGGAAATCGGCGGCCGCTTCTCCGCCGGGCGTAATGGCGCAAAGCTGATTGTAGATGCGGCCAATGCGGGAATCGGGCTGATTGTCCCAGCTGCGGGACGCGCCCCAGCCGCCCAGGGCAATCACCCGCTTTTCGGCGTTCAGCTTTTCGGAAACCAGGGTGGGGAAGGCGGGCATGTGGGAAATCCACACCAGGCGCCATTCCTCCGCCGATTCGGGGCCTAAGCATCCTTCGCCCACGGTGAGGCTGTCGCCGATGAACTCGATCAGCAGGGGCCTCTCCGCCGGGCGTTCCGGCGTTCCGTCGGTGTACACGGATTCGATATAGATGGGGCCGTCCTCGTCGTAGCTGGGCTGGCTGTCCCGGATGACGGAAACCTCATGGGCAAAATCCCCGTCCAGCCCCGCCAGCAGGGGATAGCGGTGGGTGCCGGGCAGCAGGGGAAAGCGGGCCACGGGCGCGCCGTCCATCAGCACGCCCATCCAGGGCGCGTGATCCCGGGCGCTGGCCGTGATTTCCGCTTCCAGCGCTTTGCAGGCCAATTTCACCCGCACGCCGGAGCCGGACCACCACAGGCTGGTCTTGCATTCCTTGGGGTCGTGCCGCCCCAGGGGCAGGAAACGGGAATCGGGGAGAGCAATACGCTGCATAAAAGGCAAGCCTCCTTTAAATCAAAAAACCGTCGCCCTCATTATACAATAGAACGACGGTTTTTTCTACCCACAAACAGTATCTTTTATGTGTTAATCGGTCACGGGATGGTTGCGGTAATAGTTGATGAGGCACCCATCCGCGATGATCTGCCGTTCGTCGGGCGTCAGCGCGCCCAAGCTGACAGGGAAGGGCTCCACCGCGCCGTCCGGCTTGACGGCGTAGGCGGTGAATTCCGCCGTGCCCTCCAGAACGGCTTTCCGCAGCCCGGGAATAAACACCCAATCGCCCAGGGCGAAGGCGCTTTCATCCTTGACCAGCAGGGGAGAAATGCCCCAATTGATGCAGTTGGAGCGGTAGCGCTTGGTGGCGTATTCCTTCGCCAAATTGGCGGAAGCGCCCAGCACCCGCTGGCAGGAAGCGGCCTGCTCCCGGGCGGAGCCGTCGCCGGGCTTCACGGCGAAGATGGTGGAGCCGATGTCGGTATGCTCGGGATCGACCCTGACGACCTTTTCCAGCGCTGCATAAACCTGCTTCACTTCCTCCGGCAGACCCTTGCCCGCCGCCCGGTCGCGCTCCATCTGGCGCACGGCCTTGCTGCGGCCCACGTACTGGGGGTCTTTGCGGGAGAGGGTAAATTCGCTGAGCCGCTCGGGGTTGGAGCGGTAGGAGGAAGCTTCACCGGAGGGAATCAGCTCGTCGGTGGTGGTGACGGGGTCGGTGATGTAGGAGCACACCTTCACCAGCAGATCGTCCGTCAGGGCGGGCTGCTCGGGCCAGTCCTTGATGTTGGGGCCGAATTTCAGTTCGTGATCGGGTTCCGGCTTGCCGAAGCCGAAGTACACGCGCTTATCGTACACGGATTTGTCGATGGAACGGGCGTCCATCAGGGCTACGCCGGCCATCTGGCCTTCGCCGGGCTTGCTGCCCTCCCGGTTGGGGAAGTTGCGGGTGGTGTGGCGGATGGAGAATTCCCCGTTGGCGGGGGTGTCGCCCGCGCCGAAGCAGGGGCCGCAGAAGCATTCGCGAACGATGGCGCCCGCGGCGGCAATGTCCGCAAGCGCGCCGTTGCGCAGCAATTGCAGATAAGCGGGCATGGAGCCGGGGTAGACGCTCATGGTGAACGCGCCGTTGCCGATGGACTGACCGCGCAGGATGTCCGCCACCGCGCACATGTTGTCAAACGTGCCGCCGGAGCAGCCCGCCGCCAGGCCCTGTTCCACCCAAACGCCGCCGTCGTGCACCTTGCTGGTAAGGTCGAGCTTCGCGCCTACGATCTGCTTGTTGGCCTTTTCCTCGCAGGCGTGCAGGATGTCCTTGGGATTTTCCAGCAGCTCCCGGATGGTGATGGCATAGCTGGGGTGCATGGGCAGGGCGATGGTGCTTTCGATGGCGGAAAGGTTGATATACACGCAGCCGTCGTAATATGCTACGTCGGCGGGGGAGAGCTTCTCATATGCTTCGGGCCGGCCGTGGATGGTCAGATATTCTTCCGTGGCTTCGTCCGTTTCCCAGATGGAGGACCAGCAGGTGGTTTCCGTGGTCATCACGTCGATGCCGTTGCGGTATTCCATGGGCAGCTTGGCAACGCCGGGGCCCA
>CACWWM010000189.1 GCA_902764565.1 uncultured Eubacteriales bacterium | reverse complement strand
GCTGGCCCCCGTGACCCGGCAAAACCGGCCCAGCGCCTTTTCCAGCGCTTCTTCCAGCGCCTGCTGGATGCTGGGGCCGTTCTCCTGAAACTGCCAGCCTACATAATTTGTGCCGTCATAACTGACCGTCAGCAGCAGACGCATGGGCCGCGCGGTGTTTCCCATTTTCTTTCCCTCTTTTTGTCGGATACTTAACTCACTAAGGAAGACGGTGGGGCTTTGCCCCACACCCCACCAGGGCGGTGAAGTCCGCAGACTCAAAGGTCGCAACTCCCCTTCATGGGGAGATTGCTCCCTTTCGGCTGATCTCACTGCCGATGAGATTCCCGCCACAGGCGGTCATCGGCGGTTCGTCCCTGGACCCACAAATGCGGAAACTGCATGACGCGGAAAATGAAAAAAGTTCCCGCTGGTGCTTGGAATTGCTGCATTTTGCTTCTGGCCCGGCCGCTGAAAGCGGCCAACCCGGATGCAAAGCATCCGGGGAAAGCACGGGAATAATCCCTGGAGAAAGCGAGCTTTCTCCCTGGGATTTTCCCGGCTTTCCTTGGGCCAGAAGCCACCAATCTTTCGGACCCCATGCAGCAGGCGGAAAAAGCTTGGTTTCTTCAAAATTATATATTCGCCCAATGGAGTCCAGGGGCCGACCCTTCAAAAACCGTCCCGTATAGCTTCGTTTTTCCTTCGCCACCTGTTCGGGGGTGCCCTGGGCCACGATGGTGCCGCCGCCGTCGCCGCCCTCGGGGCCCAGGTCGATGATATAGTCGGCGGTTTTGATGATGTCCAGGTTATGTTCGATCACCAGCACGGTATTGCCCGCGTCGGTGAGGCGCTGAAGCACGTTCACCAGCCGGCTCACGTCGTCCATATGCAGGCCGGTGGTGGGCTCGTCCAGCAGCACCAGGGTGCGGCCCGTGGCGCGGCGGCTGAGTTCCGTCGCCAGTTTGACGCGCTGGGCTTCGCCGCCGGACAGGGTGGTGCTGGGCTGGCCCAGCTTCATGTAGCCCAGACCCACGTCGTACAGGGTGCGCAGCTTCTGCATGATGGCCGGGTGCGCCTCGAAAATATTCATGGCCTCCTCCACGGTCAGATCCAGCACGTCGGAGATGGACAGGCCCCGGTACTTGACCTCCAGGGTTTCCCGGTTGTAGCGCTTGCCCCGGCAGACCTCGCAGGGCACGTAAATGTCCGCCATGAAGTGCATTTCGATTTTGAGCAATCCGTCGCCGGAGCAGGCTTCGCACCGCCCCCCCTTCACGTTGAAGGAGAAGCGGTTTTCCTTGTAGCCGCGGATCTTGGCTTCCGGGAGCTGGGCGAACACCTTGCGGATCAGGTCGAAAAGGCCGGTATAGGTGGCGGGATTGGAACGGGGCGTGCGCCCGATGGGCGATTGGTCGATGCTGATGATCTTATCCAGCTGTTCCGCGCCGTCGATGCCGTCATAGGCCGCTTTCCGGGGCTTGGCCCGGTTCAGCAGGTGGGCCAAAGCGCCGTACAGGATGGCGTTGACCAGGCTGCTTTTGCCGCTGCCCGATACGCCGGTAACGCAGCAGAACACGCCCAGGGGGAAATTCACGTCGATATTTTTCAGGTTGTGTTCCCTGGCCCCCCGCACGGTGAGCCAGCCCTGGGGCGCGCGGCGGAGTTCCGGCACGGGGATGCGCTTTTTCCCACTCAAATACTGGCCGGTGATGGAGCGCGGCTCCTTCATCACGTCCTCCACCGTGCCCTGGGCCACCACGTAGCCCCCGTGCTCCCCCGCGCCGGGACCGATGTCCACCAGATAATCGGCGCTGCGCAGGGTTTCTTCGTCGTGCTCCACCACGATGAGCGTGTTGCCCAGTTCCTGCAAATGCCGCAGGGTTTTGAGCAGACGGGCGTTGTCCCGCTGGTGCAGGCCGATGGAGGGCTCGTCCAGGATATACAGCACGCCCACCAGTCCGCTGCCGATCTGGGTGGCCAGCCGGATGCGCTGGGCTTCGCCCCCGGACAGGGTGGCGGCGGCGCGGGAAAGCGTCAGGTAATCCAGGCCCACGTCGCACAGGAACCCAAGCCTTGCGTCCACCTCCCGCAGGATGGGCGCGGCGATCATGCCGTCCTTTTCGGAAAAGGTGAGGGAATCCAGAAATCGCTTGGTTTCCTTCACGTTCCATTCGCTGATTTCGGCGATGTTCCTGTCCCCCACGGTGACGGCCAAGGATTCGGGCTTCAAGCGCCGCCCCTTGCAGACGGGGCAGGTTTCATGGGCCATGTATTCCTCATAGGCGGCCTTCATGGTTTCACTCTGGGTTTCGGCGTAGCGCCGTTCCAGGGAGGGGATCACGCCCTCGTAGGTGGTCTGGTAGGTGCCCGTTTCAAAGGCGATTTTCAGCTTTTCCCCGCCGGTGCCGTACAGCAGCTTCTTTTTGATTTCCTCCGGCAGGGTGTAATAGGGCGCGTCCATGGAAAAGCCGTAAGCATCGGCCAGAGCCTGGAACATGCTGTGGGAAGCGGTATTCTGCTCCCCGCTGCTGTTCCAGCCCATGCAGGAAATGGCCCCTTCGTTCAGGCTCTTGCTGGGGTCGGGCACCACCAGATCGGGGCTCACCTTCATGGTTTCGCCAAGGCCCGAGCAATGCGGGCACGCGCCGTAGGGGTTGTTGAAGGAAAACATACGGGGGGCCAGCTCCTCGATGTTCACGCCGCAGTCAGGGCAGGCGTAATTCTGGGAGAACATCAATTCCTCCCCGCCGGGGGTGAGCAGGGCGGAGGCCAGGCCCCCGGACTGCTTCATGGCGGTTTCCAGGCTGTCGGTCAGGCGCTGCTGGATGCCGGACCGCACCACCAGGCGGTCCACCACCAGATCGATCTGGTGCTTTTTCTGCTTGTCCAGGGCGGGCACGTCGTCCAGCTCGTACATTTCCCCATCCACGCGCACGCGGACGAAGCCGCTTTTCCGGGCGTCCTCCAGCAGCTTGGTGTGCTCGCCCTTCCGGGAGCGCACCACCGGGGCCAAAATCTGCAATTTCTGCCCCTCCGGCAAAGCTAAAATGGCGTCCACCATCTGATCCACCGTCTGCTGCTTGATCTCCTTGCCGCAGTTGGGGCAATGGGGCTTGCCGGTGCGGGCGTAGAGCAGGCGCAGGTAATCGTGAATCTCCGTCACCGTGCCCACGGTGGAACGGGGGTTCTTGGCCGTGGTTTTCTGGTCGATGGAAATGGCGGGCGAAAGGCCGTCGATGGAGTCCACGTCGGGCTTATCCATCTGGCCCAAAAACATGCGGGCGTAGCTGCTCATGCTTTCCACATAGCGCCGCTGGCCCTCGGCGTAAATGGTATCGAAGGCCAGGGAAGATTTGCCCGAGCCGCTCAGGCCGGTAAACACCACCAGCTGATTGCGGGGAATGGTGATGTTCACGTTTTTCAGGTTGTGTTCCCGGGCGCCCCGGACAATGATCTTGTCTTCCATGCTGTCCTCCGTTCGGTTGGTGTTGCCGGGCTATTATAGCACATTTGTTCCCCTTTGTGAAGGGGATTTCCCAAATTCACCAGACAAATGCCGCCTGAAAACCCGTGCCATTGGAAAAGGCTTGCGTTCAACAGCAGATTCCCTGTATAATTGCTTCGGTATACATGAAACGCAATCTCTGATAAAAACAGTTATACGCTTTGGAGGCATACATGAACCCTGTTTTGCTGCTGATCGAAGACGACGCCGTGCTGCGCGGCGGACTCATGGAGCTGTTCACCCGGGAAGGATACCGGGTGATCGAAGCCGGGTCCGTGCGGGAAGCCCGGCAAAAGAAGGATGAAACCGTGCAGGGAATCGTCCTGGACGTGGGCCTGCCGGACGGGGACGGGGTGAGTCTGTGCCGCGAATGGCGCAGTCAGGGCGAAAAGAGGCCCATTCTGTTCCTGACCGCCAAGGATGAAGAGTTTGACGTGGTGCGGGGATTGGATTCCGGCGGCAACGATTACGTGACCAAGCCCTTCCGGATGCAGGAATTGCTGAGCCGCGTGCGGGTGCTGCTGCGCAGCAGTCCGACGCGAAAAGCCGCCCTTTCCCGCGGTGGATTTGACCTGGACGAAGAACGGATGCAGGTGCTGAAAAACGGAGAAGCACTGCCGCTGACCTTGACGGAATACAAAATCCTCACGATGCTGCTGGAAAGCAAGGCCGTGGTGTCCAGGGACCGGCTTTTGCAGGTGTTATGGGACGACGGCGGGAAATTCATCGATGATAACACCCTGTCCGTTCACATGAGCAGGCTGCGGGAAAAGGTAGGCGCGGATCACATCCGCACCGTGCGGGGAGTGGGATATCAATGGTCGGATATTATGTGATCGGCGGAGTACTGGCGGTCATCGCGGCTGTGTTGGCGGTCCGCCTGTTGATGCAGAAAAAACGGATGGAACGATTGGCGGAGAAGATGGAAGATTACCTTACGGGCAACGGAAAGCCGCTTTCCTATTCCTTGAAGGAAGATGCGGTTGCCCCGCTGGAAAACGCCGCCGCTGAAATGGAAAACCGCATTGAGGTGGAGAAAGAACGGTATCTACAGGAAGCCCGGCGCACCAGCGACCTGACCGCGGATATTTCCCATCAACTGAAAACGCCGCTTGCTTCCCTGCGGCTGTTCGTGGAAATGGACGAAAGCGCCCACATGGAACAGGAGATCAGCCAGATTGAGCGGATGGAAACGCTGATCGGCAGCCTTCTGCGATTGGAAAAGCTGTGCGCGGACGGGTATGAGTTTTCTTTTGCCGAGCATTCCATCCGGCCTTTGATTCAGGAGGTCTGGAACCGGCTTCAGCCGCTGTGGCCGGAAAAAGAAATCGTCCTGGATGGCGACGCCGTGATCCGCTGTGATGAAAAATGGCTGTCCGAAGCGTTTTTGAACCTGCTGAAAAACGCCTGTGAGCATACGGCGGAAAACGGAAAAATCACTGTCCGGCTGGAACAGACTGACCGGGCGTTTTACTGCGCCATCGAAGATAACGGCGGCGGGGTATCAGAAAATGATTTGCCTCACCTGTTTGATCGCTTTTACCGGGCGGAAGGGCAAAAGCAAAGCGGTGCGGGCCTGGGCCTCGCCATCGTGAAGGAGATTATCTTCCGCCATCATGGGCATATCACGGCGGAAAACACAAAAGATGGCTTGAAGTTTTCAATCTCTCTTCCTATATTGAATTTAACGAAATCATAAGTCGGTTTTCTTGGAAAGGGAGTGCGGGGGAAAACCGTTCTTTTGGCACAAAAGAATGGTTTTCCCCCGTCTTCGTTATCCGTTACCTTACGAAATCGTAAGGTTAAAGTCACCTGAAAGTAAGGTTGGTTTGGTAGGATATTGTCAGAAGGAGGAATGATTTATGGAAATCTTACGCTGTGAAAGCCTGACGAAAACCTACCAGAGCGGCGGCACGCCGGTGCATGCCTTGCAAAACGTAACTTTGACCTTCTCCCAGGGCTCCTTTACCGCCGTGACGGGGAAAAGCGGCAGCGGCAAATCCACCCTGCTGCATATGCTCTCCGGTCTGGATCGGCCCACGGGCGGCAAGGTGATCTACCAGGACAACGACCTATCCAAATACAACGACAACCAGCTTTCCGTTCTGCGCAGGAGGCGGTTCGGGTTCGTGTTCCA
>CACWWM010000188.1 GCA_902764565.1 uncultured Eubacteriales bacterium | reverse complement strand
CCTATGACGGAACGGCGCTGACCAAGGACGCGCTGTCTGTCAACGGCACGTCTTTGACCAAGACGGACACAGGATATCATTACAGCCTCGTCGGCACCGATTATCTCTCCGCGATGGTGACCGGCGCCGTGACCGATGCCGCAGAAGAACCTGTGCCCAATACCTGCGTTTGGGAAATGGGAAGCGGGAACGCCGCCAACTACGCGGTCACGGTCACCCCGGGCACCCTGCAGGTCACGCCCCGGGCAGTAACGCTGAAGCTGGACGGCCTCAATAAGAATATCGTATACGACGGCGAGGAACACGGCTGGGGGCTGACGGCAGAATCCACCGGCATTGCCGTTTCCTGCACGTATCGCGGCGAAGGGTATTGGGACGTAACCATGCCATGGGAAGACGTCATCGAGGCGGTCATTTCGGGCGGCGGAATAGACGCGGATGACTATACGCTCGGCTGCGACTGGTCTGTCACCACCGGCGCCGATTCAAACTACAGCATTTCGGCCACCGGCACGAATATGAAGATCAAGCCCGCGGGGCTTGCCATCGTCAGCGACCCGGCCGAAAAGGGATACGATGGCACACCGCTGACGTGCTACGTGCTTTCTGCAAATTATCCGTGTGTACAGGACGCGGAGGACAAATCGGTATTCACCGTTACACTCGAAAATGAGGAAACGATCACCGTGACCATCACGGGCAGCCAGACCAATGTGGGCGATAGCAAGAATACCTTCGACATCGTTTGGGGAGATACAGTGTCCACGAACTACAAAACCTCTCCCACGTATGGCGAGCTGAAAGTGACGAAAAACAATACCCTTATCACCATCACCGCGCCTTCCGACGAACAGTACTATAACGGAGCGCCGCTGCTCGAACCGACAGACGCGCCTTGGGCGGAGGGACTGCCCGATGGGTTCTGGGCGGAAGCAACCAAGACAGAAGGGATAGAACGGACGAACGTCGGCACCTCTTCCATCGAGGTAACGGACTATACGATCTATAATTCGGACAATGCCGATGTAACGGAGTGCTTCGGCAATGTGTTGTTAGCGCCTGGCAGCCTGACCGTTAAGCCGGCCAAGATCGAAATAGAGGTTGCATATCCCTCGTATGATGGTTCAACTGTCTATGGCGCGAGCGCGGTGAATTCATACATCAGTGAAGGGCCGTGGTGGTACACGGTTTCAGCGGAAAAAAACGACGACTTTAGGTGGACGATCACCGTGAATGATTTGGAGCAATCCTTTACCCTGACCGCGACCGTGACTGCGGAATACAACGAAACGAAAGACGACTATGAATATAGGCTGGATTACGGCCTAAGCGGCGCTTGTCTGGCGAATTACGATGTTTCTGTCAGCGACTTAGGCACTTCTGGCTTCCTCTCCTCGCGCGGTTCCGGCGTCGTCCTGCGGGCCGGGCCGAATCAGCAGGAGCTGCCGCGGCTTTTCAGGCCCGCGGCGCTCCTTCGGGCGGCGGGAAGGAATGAGAAGCAAATAACGCCGGTCCTGCGTCCTTCCCGTTATGTTCCCAATTCCCCGGAAATCTGAACGCCGCCGGCACACAGCCTTAACACGGAATGGGGAATGATCCGCCATGATCGAAAAACTGAAAAACGCCGTCCTGATCCCGCTGAAGAGGGCCCTGTCCCGGATGGCAAGCCCGGTGAAAAAGGCCCTGAATCGGCTGTCCGGACCGGCGAAAAAGGCGCAGGCCTTCATGAACGGCGCGATCAAAAAGATTTGGGCCCGCGTGTCCGGTCCGCTGGAAAGCATCAGGGCCCGCGTGTCCGGCCCCCTGCAGAAGGCCCGGCCTTACCTGATCGCTCTGGCCGCCGCCCTGGCGGCGACGGCCATCGTCGGCTGGGGCGCGCTGTTCCGCGTGGATAAATGGGCCCAGGACTGGCTGTATCAGCATCCGGGCGTGACCAGCAGCGATATCGTGATCATCGGCATCGACGACGAAGCCCTGGACATCCTGGGCCCGTACAACACCTGGGATCGGAATGTGATGGCCTCCGTGCTGGAAGCCCTGGCGGCGGACCCGGAGAATAAGCCAGCCGTCACCGCCATCGACGTGCTGTACGCGGGCACCGCCTCCCCGGAGGAGGACGACCGCCTGGCCAAGGCCGCGGCGGAGCTTGGCAACGTGGTCACCGCCTGTATGGCGCAGTTCGGCACCTCCGTTACCTGGGAAAACGGCCACGCGGTGGACAAGAACGACGCCGCCGTGGTCGGGTTCGAGCAGCCCTATGACGCCCTGCGGAGCGTGACCACCCAGGGCCACATCAACGCCATGACCGATACGGACGGCGTGATGCGCCACGCCATTTTGTACGTGGAGCCGGAGGAGGGAAGAACCTATTCCATGGCCCACGAGGCGGCGCGGCTGTTCCTGGAAAAGCAGGGCAAAACCCTGCGCGATCCCGCCGTGGGCGGCACGGGCCTGTTCTACGTTTCCTTCACCGGCAAGCCCGGCGATTATTCCGACGGCGTATCCCTGGCCTGGGTGATGGAGGGGGACGTGCCCTCCGGCTATTGGGCGGATAAAATCGTGCTCATCGGCCCCTACGCCCCGGCGCTGCAGGACGCCTTTTTCACCCCCATGGAAAAAGGCGAGCAGATGTACGGCGTGGAGTTTCAGGCCAATGTGATCCAAAGCCTGATGGAGGGCAGCTATAAAAACGAAGTGTCCGACCGGATTCAGCTGATCGTGCTGTTCGTGCTGTGCGCCGTGGCCATGGCGCTGTTCCTGAAGCTGAAAACCCTGTGGGGCGGCGCGGTGTGCTTTGGGCTCATTCTGGTCAGCGCGGGAAGCACCTTCCTGCTTTTCCGTTTCGGGCTGATTGCCCATCCCCTGTGGATTCCCGTGGCGGTGCTGGCGCTGTATTTGGGCGCCGTGGGCGTGCATTACGCCCAGGCGGCCAAGGAACGGCAGAAGCTGGCCCTCAAAAATGAGCGCATCACGGCGGAGCTGTCCCTGGCTACCCGCATCCAGGCCAATTCCCTGCCCAAGGTGTTCCCGCCCTTCCCGGACAGGAAGGAATTTGACCTGTACGCCTCCATGACCCCCGCCAAGGAGGTGGGCGGCGACTTGTACGACTTCTTCCTGATCGACGACGACCATCTGTGTCTGGTGATCGGCGACGTATCGGGCAAGGGCATCCCGGCGGCCCTGTTCATGATGGTGGCCTCCTCCCTGATCTATCACGCGGCCATGAAGGAAACCAGCCCCGCCAAGGTGCTCACGCTGGTGAACGAGCAGATTTGTTCCCGGAATCCGGAAGAAATGTTCGTGACCGTGTGGCTGGCCGTGCTGGAAATCTCCACGGGCAAGCTCACCGCCACCAGCGCAGGGCATGAATACCCCGCGCTGAAAAAGGCGGGGGAGAGCTTCGAGCTGTTCAAGGACAGGCACGGCGTGGCCGTGGGGGCCATGGACGGCGTGCGGTACAGGGAATATACCATCGACCTGGAGCCCGGCGCGAAAATTTTCGTATATACCGACGGCGTGGCGGAAGCCACCAACAGCAATGAAGAACTGTTCGGCACCGACCGCATGATCGAAGCCCTGCGAAACGGCGAAAACGGCACGCCCCAGGACGTGCTGAAAGCGGTGAAAGCGGGCGTGGACGAATTTGTGGGGAAGGCCCCCCAATTCGACGATTTGACCATGCTCTGTCTGCAATACATGGGCCCGGAAAAGACACAAAAAGAAGAACCGGCAGCGGAAGCGCCGGCGGAATGATCCTTTGCTATATGACGATAGCCATAGCGGCCTTACCCGCTATGGCTTCTTTTCTGTTCGGCGTTTTGCTTTACCGCAGCGCGATATCCGCGTAGATCGGGATGTGGTCGGAGGCGTTTTCCACGCCGTGATCGAGAACAGCGTCGTACAGCTTCACGTCCACTTTCCCGTTGACGAAAAGATGATCCACACAAAGATCCTTGCTCTCCGCATCAGGGGCCGTCTGATAGCCGAAGAAGGTGGAAATGTCACGGACGCGCGCATCCGCTTCATATTTGGCGTCCCGAACGCCCGCCGCGTTCATGAAATCCAGATACTGCTCCGTCTGGTCGGGGGTGTTGAAGTCGCCCGCCAGGATCACCGGCAGCCCTTCATACTTTTTCACCGTGTCGGCGGCGAAAACCGTCAGGTCGGCCATATTCCGGGCGTATTTTTCCGGCGTGTCGCGGAGGGCGGGGTGGGCGTTGGTCACAACGAATGGAGCGCCGTCGCTCAGCCGTTCAAATACGGCCACGGAAAACACCCGGGCAGCGTCCCTGAAATCCAGATCGAGAATGTATTCATCCACCAGTCTGACCGTCCGGGGGTTATACAGGAACGTGGTGCAGCAGTAAACGAACCCTTCCGCGTTGCTCTTGCGGCAGGCAAAGGCGTATTCGCCGGTGTCCACAAGCAGCGGGATCAGGGCCTTGTGCCATTTCATCCGCCACGATTTCATCCCGGCCCCGCACCGAAACGCGGCTCCAATCCGGATGCATGACGTTGTAGGACATGACGCGAAGCTCCGCGCCCTCCGTTAATGGAAGATTTTCGGCGTCGGCGTTGGCGTCGGCGTCGGCGGCGCACAGGGAGGGGGCCAGCAGCGCCAGAACGAGCGCCAGACAGATGATTTTCTTCATGGCGGATTTCCTTTCTGCAAAAGCCTATTGGATTTCGATGAAAACGTCAAGCGATCCTTTTTCATCGGGGGCAGCGGACAGGTTCGCCGCTTCAAAGCCGGGGGCCAAATTGAACACGGGCCCCTTGTATTCGATGCCCGTGGCGGAAGTGACGCGCAGCCTGCCGTCCAGCAGGACGCTTTTTTCGGATACAACAGGCGGACAGTCGGCGGGGCAAACGATGGGCAGAATCAGCGCCGCGTTGGCTGTGCCTTGAATAGACAGGCCCCGTTCGGTCAGCGTATAGGTCAGGGTGTAGGCGTCCTTTCCGGGGGATGCCGCATGGGTTATATCGCACAGTTCGCCGGACACCCGGACGATGATTTGATCGGGAAGAGCTTCCGCGGCGACGGACGCGGAAAAATCATATACCTGGGCATACACCGTTCCGTTTTCTTCTTTTTCCAGCCGGGGACACAAGGAGCCTTGCAGGCTTTTTTTGCGCGTCAATTGCTGATTCAGGGGTTCCCGCAGGGAAAAATCCGTATTGGCCGCCGCGATCACGGGGCCGTAAGCGCGGTGCCACAGCAGGGTGACGGCCCCGCCGGAAGCGTGGCCGCCCTTCATGTAGGGGAAATCCCCGGCGCACACGGTCATCCGCCAATCCCCGCAGGCGAGCCGACAGGTTTCGATTTCCGGGTAATACTGTACGCGCTTCGGGCTGTCGGCAGGGAGGGCGGTACGATCGAATTCCGCCGCGCCCTCGTCCAATACCTGGGCCAGCGCCTTGGCGTGGCAGAAGGCGTGATGCACGCAGGGCAGCTCGCCGTGCCGCCGGTAATGAGGCCCGCCGTACAGGAGGCCCTCCGTGCAGCGCTGATACAGCAGCAGGTTTCGGTACGCGGCTTCCGCGAACACGGGCTCGTCCTTGCCCAGGGCGTTCAGCATGGCCTGACATCCGTCGGCGGTGCGGCTGCCCCAATAAGTCCATTTGAAAGCGCGCGTTCCAAAGCTGTTGTCCCACGCCCCGTCGGGAAGCATGAAATCCAGGTGAGTCCTGGCCGTTTCCCGCACGATGGACAGGGCGTTTTCATCCCCCATGGCTTCGGCGTACTCGAAAAGGGAAGGAAGCGTTTCTTCCACGCTGTAGCCCACGTCCACCGCGCATCCGCCCCGTGGCGTGGCGCGCCTTTTCAGGCTGCCTTCGCCGTACACGAGCCCGTGCTCCGAAATGTGCTGAAAGCAGAAATCCGCCAATCGTTTGGCCTGCGCGGCCATGGGGCCGCGGCCAAAGTAACGGCCGATCAGCGCCATGGCGGCGGCGTTGGCGGCGAGATAGTTGATGTTGAAGTGACCTTCCGGGGTGATATGCTCCTGAAGCCACACGGCCATTTGCAGCAGCCGTTCTTCCCAGGCGGCTTTTTCTTCCGCCGTCAGCAGCCCGCCGTGATACCGCAGCGCTTTTTCCAGGCTGATCGCCGAAAACACGGTGGGGCCGTTCCAGGCGCTCTGCGAATCGTTGTACAGGCTGCCGTCGTCGCACAGCATATAAGCCGACCAGCGGAAAAGCGCCCGGGCGGCGTCCAGGTATTTTGTTTCCCCCGACAGTTCCGCCATGGTCAGCAGGGGATAAACGGCTTCATGGCAGCGCCCGTGGATGTGCGAACACGCCGGGCACAGAATCGCGCCGTCCACGGACGGATGCGCGGGGTCCTTCAGGGTGCAGGAAAGCAGCGCGTCCAGCCATTCTTTCAGCAGACGGCAGTATGCATCTCTGATACAAACACACATCGTTTTTTCCCCTTGCCTGATCGTTCCCGGGCGGCGCTGTACCGCTGTTCTTCGCCTGCTATTATAGCATACGGGGCAAAACCGCACAATACGGAATCCCGCCGGTCACGTGATTGCCGCCCGGATCGCATTCCATGCGCAGAAAAAAGGGAATGTTCCGGATTGTCACACTTTTTGGAAAAAAACTCTTGAAACTGCGCGTTATATTCGTTAAGATAAGGATGACCGGAGCTCAGGCATCCGATCCGGGGCAGCATTTTCCAATCGGGGGAGGAAGCGAACAAGTGATTATCGGCTGGATGGATTTTATTAACCTGGCGGTTGGGATCGCGGGGCTGACCATGACGATCCTGGGGCTGCTGGTGACGCTGATCTACCGCCCCATCGACCGGAAGATGCGGCAGTATTTTATCCTGTTTTTTTCACTGCTGATCGTTTACACCGGTTCGGTCTTCGTCGGCCAGATCGCGGATTATTTACCGAACCCCCGCTTCGTCATGCAGGGGAGCGTCTTTCTTGAATCCCTTTCGTCCTCGCTTCTGATGCCGCTGCTCACCGCCTATATGCTGCATCTGACCGGCCAAACGTGGAAGAAAAGCTATCTGTTCAACGCCATCGCGGGGCTGTGGTTTGTGTATCTGGCGCTGCTGGTGTACACCCAGTTTTCCACCGCCATTTACACCATCGACAGCGCGGGCGTCTATGAACGGGGGCCCTGGTATTCCCTGCTGCTCATGCCACCCGCCATGATCCTGGTACTGAACCTGTGGGGCGTTTTTCACCGGTGGGCCAAGCTGGGCAGGAAACAGCGGACCGCGCTGCTGGTCTATCTGGCGGTGCCGCTGCTCTGCACGGTGATTCAGATGTTTTTCTATGGCCTGCTCACCATCGCTCTGGGCACGGTAGCGGCCGCGCTGGTCATGTTCCTGGTGCTGCTGAGCGACCAGCAGGAAACCTTCATCCGCCAGACCGAGGAAAACGCGCGCAGGGAATTCGATATCCGCATCCTGCAGATGCGGCCCCACTTCATTTACAGCGCCCTGGCGAGCATCTACTATATCACGCAGGAAGAACCCAAGCGGGGCCTGCAGGCCATCCTGGATTTATCCGTCTATCTGCGCAAGGTGTTCGAGTTCGTCACCAAGCGGGAGCCCATCCCCTTTGAAGAAGAGCTGGAGCACACCCGCGCCTACCTGGCCATCGAACAGGCCCGGTTCGAGGATAAGCTGAACGTGACCTTCGATACGCCCCACACGGGCTTCTGCCTGCCGCCGCTGACCCTTCAGCCCATTGTGGAAAACGCCGTGAAGCACGGTATGGACCCCGAAATCGAACGCCTGAACGTCCTCATCCGCACCCGCAAGGTGGACGGCGGCAGCGAAATCATCGTGGAAGACGACGGCGCGGATTTCATTCCCCACGACGACGCGGAGGAAGGAGTGGGCCTGGCAAGCACCCGGCTTCGCCTGGAACGCATGAGCGGGGGCACGCTGGATATTTCCCTTCGGGAGGGCGGCGGCGCTGTGGCCACGCTGCGCATCCCGGATCAGGCGTAGCTTTCCTTAAGCCCCAAAGCATTCTTTCCCGTGATAAGGGGTTTTGCCTGACGGAATTTCTGCGCAGGGCAATCGCTTATCGCAATATTACGAAGAATCCAGTACGAAAAACTGCGTTTCTGTTATATTGTCGTAATAATATCTCGGGAGAATTGGATTTCCGTATTCTTTATCCGCCTTTCTCGGAAGGGGGAACGTTTTTCGTAAGCGATTGCCCCGGATTTCTGCATATTTTGCTTTGCCTTTTGGGCAAATATCTGGTATGATAGGACTGAACGGCAAAAGAATACGAAAGAGGAGGAAAAGCGATATGAAAAAAATGATACGCTTTCTGTGCCTTGCCCTGGTGCTGGCGATGCTGCCCCTCGCCGCCCTGGCGGATCGGGCTTACCTGATAGACAGCGACAGCCGCAAGCTCACCGAAGCGGAGCTTTGGGAGTGGGACCGGGAATCCCTGAGCTTCATGTTCAATGAAATCTTCGCCCGCCACGGCTTCACCTTCGATGCAGGCGGAAAGTTCTATAACTGGTTCAACAGCCAGCCCTGGTATCAGGCCATCGCCAAGGTGTCCCGCCAGGAAGCCTACAACAAGACCACCAGTCTGGAATGGGATAACTACCATACCATCAAAAAGGTGATCGCGGACATGGAAGCGGCGGGACATCCCTACCGCAAGAGCGGCAATTCCAAGCTGAAATCCTGGACGGATTTCCAGCCCGCCGGAAGCTGGTCGCTGACCGGGTTCCAGCCCATCACGCTCAAGAGCGGGCAGAGCCTGGCGGTTTATTCCGCCCCCAGCGTCAATTCCTGGCGGGCCGCCAACGGCAAAGCGTCCGTCAGCACCAACGGCTCGGTGTGGGCCGCGGGCTGGGACGGCAGCTGGCTGCAGGTCTTCTATGAAGTGAACAACGGCGGCCTGCGCGTGGGCTATGTGAACGGCTCCGACATCAAGGGAAAGGTGGACTTCAAACAGGCCCTGTATTTCTCCTACGAGCAGGAGAAAATCACGGCCGACTGCACCCTGACGGACGATCCGCTCAGGAACCAGACCAGTATCGCCACCCTGCCCGCCGGGCGCGCTGTGACCTATCTGTCCACCGCCATCAACCAGAACGGCAAGGTGTGGGACTATGTGGAAACCACCGTGAACGGCAAGACCGTGCGCGGCTACATCCCCTCCGGCTGCCTGACTGTGCCCGCCGATATCCTGCCCGATCTGGACGAATATTACGGCGGGGATAAATAAACGCCCAATATCCGCCTTGTGCAGAGCCGCAGCAGCTGAATGGCGGCTCTGCACTTTTTCAGCGCGGAGGAGGAAACGGAAGCGGAAAGGAAAGGGCGCGGCATGAACATTTTTGTGTGCATCAAGCAGGTGCCTGCCACCAACAAGGTGCAGGTGGATGAAAAAACGGGGGTGCTGAAACGGAGCGGGGTCATGAGCAAAATGAACCCCTACGATCTTTACGCCCTGGAAACGGCCCTGCGCTTAAAGGAAAAGCACGGGGGAAAGGTGACGGTGGGCACCATGGGCCCGCCCCAGGCCCAGGCCATCATCCGGGAAGCGTACATGATGGGCGCGGACGAGGGCTATGTGTTTTCGGACCGGCGGCTGGGCGGCGCGGACGTGCTGGCCACCAGTTACACCCTGAGCCAGGCCATCCAGAGCGTGGGGGATTTTGACCTGATCCTCTGCGGCAAGCAGACCACCGACGGGGATACCGCCCAGGTGGGCCCCGCCATCGCCGAGCATATGGGCATCCCCCACGCCGCCTGGGTGACGGAACTGACCGTAGAGGGGAACGGCGTGAACGCCCGCCAGCAATTGCAGGACGTGATCGAAACGGTGCATATGCCCTTCCCTTGCCTGGTGACAGTGGAGCAGGATATTTTCATGCCCCGGCTGCCCTCCCTGAAAATCGCCCGGGAGATCAAGGACAAGGAAATCCACATTCAGGGGCTGGATTCCTTCCTGGATACGGACGAAAGCCATTACGGCCTGTCCGGCAGCCCCACCCAGGTGGAGCGCATCTTCCCGCCGGATAACGACACCGCCCACGAAATGTGGGAGGGGGAGGGCCTTGCGGACAAGCTGCACGATCAATTGAAAAAGTGGAAATTCGTGTAAAGGAGGAACGCGGACATGGCAAAGATTGCGATACTGGAACGCAAGTGCACCGGCTGCGGCCTCTG
>CACWWM010000187.1 GCA_902764565.1 uncultured Eubacteriales bacterium | reverse complement strand
GAGAGATCAGCGCAAAAGTATCTGGGTGTAGCGCAGCTTGGTAGCGTGCTTGAATGGGGTTCAAGAGGCCGAGAGTTCAAATCTCTCCACCCAGACTTGTAAAGTCCGAAACCATCATGGTTTCGGATTTTTTGCGCGAAGGAAAATGAAAATACTACTTTTATGCCGTGCTTGAAAGGGCTTGATGCCGTGCTTGAAAGGGCTTGAAAACTTGACAATTATTGGGCTGTATGGTATCATTCCTCAATCAATATTCATTCATGGCCGATGAGTGAAGGAGAGGCGAGGGGGCAGAACCGCCATAGCTCTCTTGCGGAGGAGGAACGCCAAATTGAAGCGAACGTTATGTGTGCTGGCAGCATTGATGCTCTTGCTGCCTTCCGTCCCAGGGATGGCCGTTCCGGAAGACGAAAACACTGTATATAAGGTTGTCAGCGAACGGAAAAAGCTATACAGCCTGGCCGACACGAATTACCTGATAGAGGACTATCAGATTTATTTTTTGCCTGATAAATCCATCATTCAGGCGGAAAGCTTCAATCGGGTGCTGTCCGCTTTCCCCAATGTTGAGACCTATGTATACCTGGCCACATCCTCCCGGTCGATGGATTTTGACCGTCTGGACGCCGTGCCGCCCCTGTATGAGCTGATCCGGGAAAACTATCCCAACAGCAAGACAGACCTGCTGCCCATTCATTCGATCGAAGATTATTGCCGGTATTATTACAAGACCGATCATCATTGGAACTATTTGGGCTCTTATACCGGGTATCAACAGATCATCCGCATGATGCTCGGCGCAGACGAGCCTTTGATGAAGCCCGTTGAAACCGTGACGTTTTCCGTAAATTTCAACGGCTCTCTGAACAAGCTCATCAGCCGTGATAACAGCGACGAACCGTTTACCGTTTACCGCTTCGATTTCCCCGAAATGACGGTGCGGATCAATGGCAAACGCAAAAACAGTTATGGAAAACAGGATGCTTACTTCGATGGCAAGTACAGCAAACGGGATAAGCTGGTCAACCATTACGGAGAGTTCTACGGCGGCGACCAGGGCATTGTGCAGTTCACCACGGGCGATGAAACCAAGGAAAATATCCTGGTGTTCGCCGGCTCCTTTTCCAACGCGGTGGACATGCTGATCGCCAGCCACTTTAACAACAGCTATTTTGTGGATTTGCGGCACTATAAAGATGATATGGGCGAAAAATTCAACCTGACGAATTCTATCAAAGACTGGAATATCAGCAAAGTGCTGCTGCTGGGCGACGGATACTTTTTCAAGTGGGGCACCACATATCGCTGATGCGTGAAAATGGCGGGGGACGGGCGATGAAAAAAAAGGGTGCTGCCGCGCGGCTGCTGTTCATCGCGGCATGGATTGCCTCTCTGGCGATCCTGAGCTTAACGCCGCTTTGGGGACAAAAGGATATTTCGGAAACCGAAAACAGGGGGCTGACGCATTTTCCCGCGATGACCGTCCCCGGTTTTGTTGACGGCAGCTTTCAGGACGCGCTGGAAAAAGCGCTGGGAGATCAGCTGCTGTTTTCAGAGGAAGTGCGTTCCACAGTGCGAAGCGCGGAGTCTGCCGCTCTGGACGCGGAGCAGGAAATCCTGTATCGGCTGAATCCTTCCCTGAAAAGCGGCTATGTCCAAATTTCGCCCGGCTATTACGCTTACGGCGGCGACGAACACAGGCTTGTGGAAAAACCCATGCCAGAGGCCCGCTGCTCCGGCCTTCAGGATTTTGCCGAAGCGATCAACGCGCTGGACGCGCGGCGCTTTCTGTACTTTATCGAAAATTCCCGCAGCGTGAATTTTGACCGCCCTGAAGAAAGCCGACAGGTTTTTGAGGAGATATGCCGGATTTTTCAAACGGATGCCGCCGCCCGATTCGCTGTAGAGGATTATGCGGACTACTGCCGCTGGTTTTACCAGACGGATCATCACTGGAATCATTTGGGGTCTTACCGGGGCTATCGGGAAATCATGGGCATGCTGAAACCGGAAGACCGGCTGCTGGAACCGGATGCGGAAGTGGAGCTTCCGGTGGTTTTTAACGGGTCTTATGCCAGGCAGACCAAGTCGCTTCGGGCAGACGAGCATTTTACCGTTTATTCTTTTTCTTTGCCCAGCCACACGGAAACCCTGAACGGCAAGCGCGGCGTTTACGGCCGCATGAGCGCTTACCTCAAAGGACGGTACGCGGAGGACAGCCTTACCAACCATTACGCGAACTGCTATGGCGGAGAATATGGCGAAATCATTTACGACTTTGCCAGGCCCGGCGCGGGCAGCCTGCTGCTCATCGCGTCTTCTTACTCCAATCCGATCAACGGCTTGATTGCTTCCCACTATGATAAAACATATGTGATCGACCTTCGCTATTATGAGGAATGGGCGGGCCGGCCTTTTGATATCGCTTCCTATGCCGCGGAAAAGGAAATTGACGATGTGCTGCTGCTGGGCGATATTGAAATGTTTTTGGGTGAAGCGTCGGCGGAGGGAGGAGAAACCTGATGGTATTTTCCAGCTTTTCATTTTTGCTGGTGTTCCTTCCCGCCGTGTTGGCGTGTTATTACGCCGTGCCGGGCGCGCGCGGAAAGAAAACGGTGCTGTGCCTGTTTTCGCTTGTGTTTTACGCCTGGGGCGAACCGGTCTATGTGCTGCTGATGATCGCTTCCGTGCTGGCGAATTATTTCCTGGGGCTGGCGATGGAACGGTATCCCAAAGGGAAAAAGCCGCTGCTGGCGCTTTCCCTGGCGCTAAATCTGGGGGCGCTGGGATATTTTAAGTACGCGGATTTCCTGCTTTCCAATATCAACGGGGTATTCTCCCTCCATTTGCCCCTCGTCCACGTGGCGCTGCCGATCGGCATCAGCTTCTATACGTTCCAGATCCTTTCCTATGTGATCGACGTATACCGGGGAAACACCGCCGCGCAGCATAGCCTGCTTTCCCTGACGACGTATATCGCCATGTTCCCGCAGCTGGTAGCCGGGCCTATCGTGCGGTACGGCACTGTTCGGGAAGAATTGCTGTCGCCGCGGGTTTCCCTGGCGGATTTCAGCGACGGGCTTTGCCGGTTTCTGTTCGGCCTGGGGAAAAAGGTGCTGATCGCAAATCAGATGGCCAGGGTGGCAGACGCTGTGTTTGACGCTCCGGGGGGCGCGCCGGGCGCCGCGCTTTGGATCGGCGCGCTTTGCTATACCATGCAGATTTATTTCGATTTCTCCGGGTACAGCGATATGGCGATCGGATTGGGACGCATTTTCGGCTTTCATTTTCTTGAAAATTTCCACTATCCTTACGTCGCCTGCTCCGTTACGGAATTCTGGCGCCGCTGGCATATCAGCCTGTCCAGCTGGTTTCGCGAATATGTATATATCCCTCTGGGCGGCAACCGGAAAGGCGTATCCCGGCAGATCCTGAACATGCTGATCGTATGGCTGCTGACGGGCTTGTGGCACGGCGCCTCCTGGAATTTCCTGCTTTGGGGACTCTATTACGCATTGCTGCTCATTCTGGAAAAACACCTTTGGGGAAACGGATGGGCCCGTCTTCCCACGTGGGTCCGCCGGCCCTGCACGTTCTTTCTGGTGGTAATGGGCTGGGTACTGTTCCGGGTGGAGGATCTGGGCCGCCTTGGGCAAACGCTGGCGGCGATGTTTACGATGAGCGGCGGCGGCGCAGGCGCGTTTTTCATGGAAAACGCCAATGCTCTTTCACCCTTGTTGCTGCTGCCCGCGGCGCTGATCGGGTGCCTGCCGGTGAAGGAAAGAATCCTGCGGCGCTTGAACGAACGCAAATGGCTGCCTGGCCTGCGAAGGACGGCGGCATTTCTGATTTGGCTCGCATCCCTTGCCATGCTGCTGGGGGAAACGTATAATCCATTCATATATTTCAGATTCTGAAAAGGAGAGCGATCATATGAAAAAAATCCTGCCGTTCTTGCTGGCCTTGCTGCTGTGCGCAAGCGCCAATGCGGAAACTGCCGTGATTGCGCCGTTCGCGGCGGAAACAGGAGAGGCGCAGATCGCCGAGGCTGTTGCGAAAGCGATCGGCCTGCCATGCCTGCTGACCGAGGACAGCGCGGCAGCCGCCAACCGGATGCTGGCTGATCCCGATATCCTTCTCTGCGATACTCAAAATGCGATGATTTCAAGCCTGCAGGGCTATACGGCGCAGGATCTGCGCCAGGAAATGACGCCCCTGCTGCGCGTGGCACGCTGCCCGCTGTTTCTGGTGATGGATGCAGCCACAGCGGCAGACTGCGGCATTCAGGACGCCGCTTCTTTTCTGGAATACATCACGGAAAACGAATACATGTTTCTTCTGGCGCGGCATATCAGCGCCGACGCCGTGGACAGGGCCGCTACAAAGCTGAGCGATGAACTGCCGGTTCTGGCGGATTATTACCTGCCGGAAGAAATTCTGGAGGAGCTGCATGCGGATTCGTTTCAGTGCGCCGTTTTGGATGGAGCGACGCTTCGCCAAGCGGATGACGGCAGCCTGCTGATTCTCTGCGCGCTGGGCAAGGAACGCGCGGCGGCTTATCCGGATATTCCCTGTGCGGAAGAAGCGGGCCTGCCCGTGTGCCAGGACATTTTTATTGGATTGTATGCAGCCGGGAATGGGGGAAGGGAAGCGCAGGAGAAAGCTTCCGCCTTCCGTTCCTCATCGGAAATGGAGGCGCTGCTGCTTTCCCTGGGATATGAACTCAGCCCGCTGTCCGGCGCTGATTTCGAGCAGGAGGTGCGCAGTACCTTCGATGATTTCAAAGCCTATATGACGGCGGAAGGATTATTTTTCTACGAAGAATAACTGCAAGGAGATTTGCGTAAAGCAGAAACAGATTTTTTGCTGTTTTTCTTTACATGGCAGATTTGAAAAAAAGAATCTGTTAGTAGATGAACCGCGGGGAATGGCCTGCGTGGATGAATTTCTTAATTGATGGAAGCGTAATGAGCATTGCAAATATTATTTATCAATCATATGGCATTTAAAACAGAATATA
>CACWWM010000186.1 GCA_902764565.1 uncultured Eubacteriales bacterium | reverse complement strand
GCCCACCTGCGGGGCATTTGCGGGCGGCTGGGCGTGAACCGGGTGAACTACACCGCCAACACCCTGATCTGCCGCTTAGACCCCAACGCCCCCCTGGACCCCGCCCGCCTCTACGCCGCCCTGGAAAAGACGGACAAACGCCTGCTGCTCTCCGCATCCAAGGAACCGGCCATCCTGTTCCGGGATACGAAGCTGACCGTGGAAGAACTGCTCCGCGCCGCCGTGCCCATTTTGGAAAAAGTGGAAGCGGCGATGAAGGAAGAAAACTGAATACGAAAATAGAAAACTACCCGTTGATATCCTCTTTTGTTTATCAGATGAAAACTCCCGGCATTGGTTCGCAAACCTTTGACCGGGAGATATTTTTGTTAAACGCTATTATTCTATACAATTACTTTATTTCTTGTTCTAATTGATCAAAGGCTGATGTGGAGAAAAATTGTCCAAGCGTTATTTCAAAAGCATCGCATAACTTTTTGATTGTCACCGTTCCTGGATTCTGGCTTTCTCCATTCAAGATGCTCTTTATGGTTGATTGCGGCACGGCAGATAAGTTCGCAAGCCCGTTTGGTGTGATATGGCGTTCTTTACAAAGTTCCATAATTCGCGCTGAAATTGCTTCCCGCGTCGTCATGGTCACACCTCCTGAAACGATCTATCACTTATGATGATAAAACACGCAGGAGATGATGATTAGTGATACTTCACTAATCATGAAATTTGGCGTATAATGATAGTGATATATCGTTACTTGCAAAGAAATACGGAGGGAGAAAGCATGAAGGGCACAGCGTATTTTGTAAAAAAGCCAAGCAGACTGAGCAATCTCCTGCGGCCGCACAGGGTCGAAGATGAAGTCGCTTACGAAATCGTCAGAACGATCCTGCTGCCACAAATCGATTACGAAAATATTGCCACTGATTTGACCGTGGACCGCGAATACATTAAGCAGTACGCTTATCTCTGCGGAATCCAAGAAGGAGTGTGGCGGTGTTTGCTCATCCGGCAGGAGAATGCAAAAACCGGCATCCTCGTGATGCCGGAGGATCAGTCCTGGATCGGATACGCAGCGTATTACGGGTATTCGGTACCAAAGATTCCAAGATAAACTGATATGGTTCGATCATCCTTCTAAATAAAAAAGCGCCGGTCACAGGCCAAAGTTGATAAAGCCTGTGACTGGCGTTTCTTTTTGCGTATTTGCGGCGGGCGGCTGCTCGTTTCAGCCCTTCACGGCCCCGGCTACCAGGCTCTTTTGCACCTGGCCGCTCATGCACATATACAGCACCAGGGTGGGCAGGGTGGCGATCACCAGACCGGCGCCCATGGAGCCGTAATCGGTCTGGTACTGGCCGCTCATTTGCTGGATACCGACGGTGAGGGTGCGCACCGGCGTGGTGGTAAACAGGGTGGCCAGCAGCAGTTCGTTCCAGACCTGCAAAAACACGAAGATGGCCGCCGTGATCAGCGCGGGCACCATCATGGGCAGGATGATGGTGAAGGCCGTGCGGTAGATGCCGCTGCCGTCGATGCAGGCGGCTTCTTCCATTTCATAGGGAATATTGCTCATGAATCCGCTGAGAATCAGCACCGTGATGGGGATATTGAACGCCGTGTAGGGAATGATCAGGGCCCAGTTGGTCTTGGTCAGGGTGAGCAAAATCTCCGTCAGGGGGTACAGGGCGGCGTGCATGGGGATCATCATGCCCATGAGCAGATAGGTGAACACGACCTTCTGGCCCTTCCACCGCATGCGCAGCAAGCCGTAGGCGGACATGAAGCCGAAGGTGCTGGTCAGCAGCAGGGTGGCGAAGGTGTCGATCACGCTGTTGAGCAGATAGGTGCTCACCTTGCCGCCGCTGCCCCAGGCGCTGGCGTAATTGCTCCACAGCCACTGCGTGGGCAGGCCCACCACGTTGCCGCCGAAAATCTCGTTGGTGTCCTTGAGGGACATGGTGAACATCCAGTAAAGCGGGAAAAGGCAGACGACCAGCCAGATCACAAGGAAAATCTGCGCCAGGATCTTCCCGACGGACAGCTTCTTTTTCATCCCCTTTTCAGCTCCTTTCCGCCTTCCTTTTGCTCCCTGAACAGCCAGTTCAGGATCACCGTGAACACCAGGCATTCCACCACGATGAACATGGCCTGGGCGCTGGCGTAGCTGTACTTGTGATTGGAGAACATTTCCACATACATGGAAAGGGCGGGCAGGTCCATATTGGAGCGCTCAAGCAGTATCCACGGCGTATCAAACAGCTTGAAGGAGCCGATCAGCGAGAAGGAAAGGCACACCTTCAGCATGGGCTTGATCATGGGGATCTGGATGCGGAAGGCCAGCTTCGCCCCCGCCGCGCCGTCCACCTTGGCGGCTTCCAGCACGTCCTGGGGAATGGATTTCAGCGCGCCGTACATGAGCAGCATATGATAGCCCACATACTGCCACAGGCTGGGCAGGAAGGAGAACCAGATTTTCGTATCCTTGTTGCCCAGAAAGCCGTTTTTGGGAATCGTCCAGTTCAGGGCTTCAAAAGCCTGGGGCAGCATGCCCTTGTAAATCCGCTGCCACAGCAGGCTGACCACCACGGACGAAATGACCACCGGCACGAAAAACGTGTTGCGGTAGGCGCTTTCGCCCTTGACGCCGCCCGCCAGCAGCAGCGCGATGAACATGGAAAAGGGCAGCTGAACGAAAATGGACAGGGCGGCGTACAGCAGCGAATTGACCACCGCGCCGGGGAACGTGTTCCGCCTGCCCACGGTGAACATCTTGATGTAATTTTCCAGCCCCACGAAATGGGACTGGTCGCCTACCTTGGCCTGAATTTCGTTCAGCAGGCTGTAATACAGGGTTTTGAAGATGGGAACGATGACGATATAGGTAAAAAACAGCACGGTGGGCAAAACGAACACCGCGATGCTCCACTTATTCGACAGGACGCGCTTCATGGGCGACCCTCCCCTCGGCAGTATAGGCAAAGGGGGGGACGGGAATAATGCCGTCCCCCCACAGGTTCAATCCGGGTTCAACCCGCTTCGGTCACTCGAAAATGGTCTCCATGTCTTCGATCCACTGTTCGGGCGTGCTCTCGCCAGCCAGCACTTCGTACACGGTCTGGCCGATCAGGGTAGCATCATCGCCGCTCAGCGCGGTGTTGCCCCACAGCAGCAGGGATTCGCCTTCGGCGACCTGCGCGGCAATCTGGTTCATGACGGGGTTGCTGCATTCCACGGTGGTCTTCCAGGCCGGCAGGCCGGCGCCGCTCTCGAAGCCGTTGTCAGACTGATGCTGAGCCAGGAACTGGCAGGCGATGAACGCTTCATCCGGATGTTCGGTGTAAGCAGCGATGCTGAAGCCTTCAGCGGGACCACCCATCCACTGGTTGTCATAGCCCTTGCCCACAGCGGGGAACTTCACGGCCTTCACCTTCTGCTGCATTTCAGCAGACAGGGAGCCGGAGAACCACTGGCCATGCACGTACATGGGGATTTTGCCCTGGAAGTAGGCCACTTCGGATTCGTCACGGGTCAGGGAAGCGGCGTCATCGGGGAACGCGCCCAGGTAGTAGCAGGCACGGCAGGCAGCGTCGCCCACGAAGCGCAGGGCGATGATGTCGGTGTACATGTTGGTGGGCCACTGGTCTTTGCCGCCAACGGTCATGGGGGTCACGCCATTTTCTTTGAAGACCTTCACGGCTTCGATCAGCTCATCCCAGGTTTCGGGGATCTTGACGTTGTACTGGTCAAACAGCTCGGTGTTGCAGTACAGGCAGGAGCAGGCATTGGTATAAGGCAGCTGGTAGACTTTGCCGTCAAAGGTCATGTTCGCCAGCGCGCCGCCAATCAACTGATCCTTGATTTCATCGGTCAGGTAGGGGGTGATGTCCAGGATATCACCGGAGCTGACCAGATTCCACAGAACGCCGCCGGCGTTCCAGTAGAACACATCGGGCAGGCTGTCAGACAGGGCCAGGCTTTCACCGGCGTCTTTCCACTGGTTGGCTTCGTACCATTCCACTTCCAGCTTGATCTCCGGGTGAGCGGCTTCGAATTCAGCCAGGGTCTTCAGCATGGGCGCACGGTTGGCTTCGGTTTCGGCGGACCAGATGGAGGCCACTTTCAGGGTCACTTGCTGGTTTTCCGCCAGGGCAGCCGTCAGGCTCATCACCATCACGACGGCCAGGAGCAGAGCGAGCAACTTCTTCATGATACAGTTCTCCTTTCAAATTGTATAGACGATTGTACCGGTCGCTCCGGTTGCATGTATTATTATACACGCTTGTTTGGCGCGGCACAAGCCGCGCACAGCGCAGGATTTGCGCTGGACCTGATTATGCGTTGCTTTTTTGCCATCCTTTTACAAAGGAATTTTCCATTGGGGGCGGGAAGACGCGCTGGAAGCGGCGGGAGCCACAGGCTGTGCAATCTGGTGGATGAAAGGCAAAAACCGGAATGCCGCAGGGAAAAAACGCGCTTTTGAACGCGGACGGGCCGCCGAATGGGCCTGGCGCGGAGGAATAAACTGGAAAAAGCTCTTTGTGGTCTATCAAGGCCCGGCGCTGCTTTTTTTGCGAAATCCGCCGTTGGTTCCTTTTGGGATTATTTTCAATTTTTTCACATTTAACGCCGAATAATTATGTTTTTTTGGTAGACAACCGGGTGGAAGCGTGATGTAATGATCCCAGTTTTAGGATATTTCCGATTTGATTGTATCCCCGGTTTCGTTCCTTATTCGGCGAATGCCGAAAATAATAAAAAGGAGTGGTTTTCTATGAAAAAGTTCCTCGCGATCCTGCTGGCAGCCATCATGGTGCTGGGCCTGTGCTCCTTCGCTTCCGCTGAAGTGAAGACGTACAAAGTCGGTGTGGCGATCTATCAGTACACCGACAACTTCATGACCCTGTACCGCAACGAAATCGAAGCGTACTTCAAGACCCTTGAAACCGACGACGTGAAGTACGAAGTGATGCCTGCCGACGGCAAGAACGACATGGCCGAGCAGATCATCCTGAACCTGGTGCAGACCTCCTCCGCTGACGCCGTGATCGACGAAATCGTGGCCGCCGGCATTCCCCTGGTGCTGATCAACCGCGAACCCCTGGGCGACAACGGCGACGAATCCTACGAAGGCATCCTGAACAATCCCCAGGTTTGCTACGTGGGCGCTGACGCCCGTCAGAGCGGCACCTTCCAGGGCGAAATGGTTTGCGAACTGGACAACCACGGCGACATCAACGGCGACGGCAAGATCAGCTACGTCATGATCGAGGGCGACCCCGAGAACGTGGACGCTCAGTACCGCACCGAATTCTCCATCAAGGCCCTGAAGGACGCGGGCTACGAAGTGGAATGCCTGGACGATCAGGTGGGCAACTGGGACCAGACCAAGGGTCAGGAACTGTGCGCCAACGCCCTGAACATCTACGGCGATAAGGTCGAAGTCGTGTTCTGCAACAACGACGCTATGGCGCTGGGCGCCGCCACCGCGATCGTGGCCGCCGGCCGCACCGTGGGTGAAGACATCTACCTGCTGGGCGTGGACGCGCTGGAAGATGCTGTGGAAAAGGTTAAGATCGGCGAAATGACCGGCACCGTGCTGAACGACCACATCGGCCAGAGCCACGCGGCTGTGGACGTGGCTGTGAAGCTGCTGAACGGCGAAGAAATCCAGAACTACTACTGGATCGACTACGTGAAGGTCAACAAGGCCTACGTGGACGCCATGTAATTTCTCTCCGGCGATCTTTGGCCTGAATAACCAATGAAAAGCTGGGTGGGCCGGTTTCCCTGGCTCACCCAGTTTTCCTAAAGACAGCGTTTTTCGCAGCGCGCCCGGCGGGCGGACGCGGTGCGAAGGGCACTGCAAACAACTTAAGAAAGGGGGCATTATCCCTATGCCTGAATACGTTCTGGAAATGACGGACGTATGCAAATCCTTCCCCGGCGTAAAGGCGCTGGATCACGCGCAGCTGAAATTGCGTCCCGGCAAGGTGCACGCGCTGATGGGTGAAAACGGCGCCGGGAAATCCACGCTGATGAAGTGCATGTTCGGCATCTACAAGATGGACGAAGGGCAGATCAAGCTGGACGGCCAGCCCGTCACCATCCACGACCCCATGGACGCCCTGAAAAAGGGCATCGCCATGGTGCACCAGGAGCTGCAGCCCATTCCCGCCCGCACCGTGGGGGAAAACATTTTTCTGGGCCGCTATCCCCTGAAAACGTTCCTGGGCTGCATCAAAGTGGTGGATCACAAGAAAATGTACGCCGACACCGCCGAATTGCTCAAAAAGGTGCGCATGACCTTTGACCCGCGCCAGAAGGTGGGCGAATTGAGCGTGTCGCAGATGCAGAGCGTGGAAATCGCCAAGGCTGTGTCCGCTAACTGCCGGGTGCTGATCCTGGACGAGCCCACGTCCTCCCTGACGGCCAACGAGGTGGAGGCCCTGTTCCGCATCATTGCGGATCTGAAGGCCGAAAACGTGGCCATCGTCTATATCAGCCACAAGATGGACGAGATCCTGCGCATCGGCGACGACGTGACCATCATGCGCGACGGCAAATACATCGGCACCTGGGAAGCCAAAGACCTGACCACCGACAAGATCATTACCCAGATGGTGGGCCGCGAATTGACCAACCTGTACCCGCCCAAATCCAACGAGCCCGGAGAAGTGGTTTTTGAGGTGAAGGATTTCACGTCCATCAATCCCCGCTCCTTCCGGAACGTGAATTTCCAGCTCCGCCGGGGCGAAATTTTGGGCGTGGGCGGCCTGGTGGGCGCGCAGCGCACGGAGCTGATGGAGGGCATTTTCGGCATCCGCAGCCACAGCAAGGGGCAAATCCTCTACAAAGGCAAGGAGCTGACCATCAACCGGCCCAAGGACGCCATCGATCAGGGCATCGCCCTGCTCACGGAAGACCGGCGCGGCAGCGGCATCATGGGCGTGCTCAGCGTGGCCGACAATATTTCCATCGCCTCGCTGAACCAATATCTGGATCACGGCATCGCCATCAACGCCAAAAAGGTGGAGCAGCTGGTGCAGGACAACGTGAAAAAGATGAACATCAAAACGCCGTCCTCCAAGACCCAGATCAAATCCCTGTCCGGCGGCAATCAGCAAAAGGTGCTGGTGGGACGCTGGCTGGCCAATAACCCCGACGTGCTGATCCTGGACGAGCCCACCCGCGGTATCGACGTGGGCGCCAAATACGAAATCTACTGCATCATCGCCGATCTGGCAAAAGAAGGAAAGAGCATCATCATGATCAGCTCCGAAATGAGCGAGCTGATCGGCATGAGCGACCGCATCATGGTCATGTGCGACGGCCGGGTAACCGGTTTTGTGAACGGAAGCGAAGCCACCCAGGAAAACATCATGGCGCTGGCCACGCAGTTTGAGTAAACGAGGGAGGCAAAAAAGATGGAAAAGAAAAACCAAAGCATCGGCGCTAAAATCTGGGCGGTTGTCAAAGGCAACCCCATCGTCATCCTGCTGCTCATCGCCGCCATCGTGGTGGGCTTCCTGAAGGATAACTTCGTTTCCTGGGCCAACTTCGGCAACCTGATGAGCAATACTGCCGTGCGTTTCCTGATCGCCCTGGGCGTCAGCGGCTGTCTGATCACCAAGGGCACCGACCTGAGCGCGGGCCGTCAGGTAGGCTTCGCCGCCGTCGTGGCGGGCATCCTGTGCCAGCGCGGCGATTATTCAGGCCGCCTGTGGAAATGGGCCCCTGAAATGAGCATCGGCGTGGTGCTCCTGATCGTGGTCGCCCTGGGCCTGGTTTGGGGCGTGATCAACGGCCTGATCGTGACCAAGCTGCACGTGCCCCCCTTCATCGCCACCCTGGGCACCCAGACCATCATTTACGGCATCTCCCTGGTGATCTCCGACGCCCAGCCCATCGGCGGTTTCCAGAAGGTTTATACCAACCTGATCAATGGCCGCATCGGCAACGTGCGCGGCTTCCACCTGCCCTATCTGCTGTTCGTGGGACTGGTGCTGGGGCTGCTGTTCTGGTTCATCTACAATAAAACCCGCCACGGCAAGTACATGTACGCCATCGGCGGCAACGATGTGGCGGCCGAGGTGTCCGGTGTGAACACCACCAGCACCCTGATGGGCATTTACGCCACCGCGGGCGTGATGTACGCCATCGCCGGTTATCTGCTGGCGGCCAAGTCCGGCGGCGCTTCCGCCTCCATGGGCCAGGGCTATGAGCTGGAGGCCATCGCGGGCTGCACCATCGGCGGCGTATCCACCACCGGCGGTATCGGCACGGTGCCGGGCATTCTGGTGGGCGTGCTGGTGTTTGAGCTGCTCAAGATCATCCTGCAGTTCTTAGGTGTGAACCCCTATTACAACTACGTGGTGCAGGGCCTGGTCATCGTGCTGGCCGTGTCCCTGGATATCCGCAAGTACATCGCCAAGAAGTAATGAAAAACACGGCGAAAAAAGAAAAGGAACTGGAGGCCCGGGAGCGGGCCCTGCGCGAAAGGGAGCAGGCCCTGGAAAAGCGGGAAAGGGAATTGGGCCCCTTCTCCCAGGCCCTCAAGATCAAAAAAGAAGAATGGTACGATAAGGTGAAGCTGACCGTCCGGCAAATGGACGTGATCATCTGGATCGCAGGCGGCCTTCTGGCCGTGGTGATCGTGCTGATCGCGCTGGAGGCAGCGGGCATCTTCAAACTTTTCTGAACAAGCAAGAACGGTCACACCGAAGAAAATCGGCGTGACCGTTCTTTTAAATTCTTTATGCTTATTTCAGAAATTCGCTGACGCAGCGCCGGTAGGCGGCCACGGGGTCGGCGGCGCGGGTGATGGGGCGGCCCACCACGATGTAATCGCTGCCGCCCAGGCGCGCTTTTTCAGGGGTCATCACGCGGCTTTGGTCATCGGCGGTGCTGTCTGAAAAGCGGATGCCGGGGGTGACGGTGGCAAAATCAGGCCCGCAGGCGGCTTTGACCAGGGCGGCTTCCAGGGGGGAGCACACCACGCCGTCCAGGCCCGCTTCCTTGGCGTTGCGGGCGTAATGGGCCACGGTATCCGGCATGGAGGCGGAAATGAGCAGCTCCTTCTGCATGCGTTCCTCGCTGGTGGAGGTCAGCTGGGTCACGGCCAGCAGCAGGGGACGGGAACCGTCTTCCCGGGTCAGGCCCTCCAGGGCGGCGCGCATCATATCGATGGTGCCCGCGGCGTGAAGGTTCACCATGTCCACGTCCAGACGGGACAGCACCCGCATGGCGGATTTCACGGTGTTGGGGATGTCGTGGAGCTTCAGGTCCAAGAAGATTTTGTGGCCCCGGGCCTTGATCTGCCGCACGATGTCCGGCCCTTCGGCGTAAAACAGCTCCATGCCGATTTTCACGAAGGGCTTTTCATCCTTGAATTGATCCAGGAAAGCGTATACATCCTGTGCGGAAGGAAAATCCAGGGCAATGATGACGTCGTGGTTCATGCGTGCGCACCTCCGATAATTTCTTGCAGGGAGCTGATCCCGAAACGGTTCATTTCCTCGGGCAGTTGTTCGATGATTTCTTTGCAGATACAGGGGTTCACCAGGTTCGCCGCGCCGATCTGCACCGCCGTGGCCCCGGCCAGCATCATTTCGATCACGTCCCGGGCAGAGGACACGCCGCCCATGCCCATGATGGGGATGGAAACGGCCTTGTACACCTGGTACACCATCCGCAGGGCCACCGGGAACACCGCCGGGCCGGAAAGGCCGCCAAAGGTATTCGCCAAAATGGGCTTTTTTGTTTTCAGGTCGATGCGCATGCCCAGCAATGTGTTGATGAGGGAAAGGCCGTCGGCCCCCGCGTCCTGGCAGGCTCTGGCGATGGCTGCAATGTCCGTTACGTTGGGGGAGAGCTTGATGAACACGGGCTTTTTCGTCACGGCCTTGACGGCCTTCGTTACCGCCGCTGCGGCGCTTTCGGGGCTTACGCCGAACGCCATGCCGCCCCCGTGGACGTTGGGGCAGGAAATGTTCACTTCGATGATGCCCACCTGCTCCTGCGCATCCAGCAGGGCGCAGGTTTTTTCATATTCCGGGATGGAAAAGCCGCTGACGTTGGCGATGACGGGCTTGCGGAAGTACGCTTTCATCTCCGGCAGCTCGCTCTCGATCACGTGTTCCACGCCGGGGTTTTGCAGGCCTACGGCGTTCAGCATGCCGCAGGACGTTTCCGCGATACGGGGGGTGGGGTTGCCGAAGCGGGGCTCCAGGGTGGTGCCCTTGAAGGAGAAGGAACCTAAGATGTTGATATCGTAGTATTCCGCAAATTCCTTGCCGTAGCCGAAGCACCCGCTGGCGGGAATGACGGGGTTTTCCAGGTGCAGGCCGCACAGATCGACGGACAGGTTCACCATGGCAATTCCTCCTTCCGGAACACGGGGCCGTCCTTGCAGACGCGCTTGGGCCCGTTTTGGGTCTGAACGGTGCAGCCCATGCAGGCCCCGAAGCCGCAGCCCCCATGCAGGCCCCGAAGCCGCAGCCCATGCGTTCCTCCAAAGATAATTGACCGGCTGTCGGACACGCTTTGTATACCGCTTTCAGCATGGGCAGAGGGCCGCAGGCAAAGAAGGAATCGAATTCATCCGGAAGCGCGTCGGTGACGAAGCCCTGCTTGCCGAAGCTGCCGTCCACGGTGGTGACGCGGATTTCTGCGTCAAAATCCTGAAATTCATCCAGCAGGAAGATTTCTTCCGCCTTGTTGAAGCCCAAAATCACGGTGGGCGTTTTTCCGGCGGCCAGCAGCGCCTTGGTGAGCGCGTACAGCGGCGGAATGCCCACGCCGCCGCCGATCACCAGGGGCTGATTCCCGCAGGCGTTCACGTCGTAGCCGTTGCCCAGGCCGTTCAGAATGTCCAGCGTGTCCCCGGCTTCCATGCGGGAAAGGGCGTCGGTGCCCTGGCCCACGGCCTTGTAAATCAGGGTCATGCCGTTTTCGTCCCAATCGCAGAGGGAAATGGGGCGGCGCAGGTAAAAGCCGGGGATTTGCAGCTGGGCGAACTGGCCAGGGGCCTTCACCATGGACGTGTCGCCCGCTAAATCCAGCAGGAACACGCCGGGGGCGATGGGATTGTTTTCAATGATTTGGTACTGCATGGGTTGCTCCTTGTAAATGAATGAAACCGTGCGTGGCCGGTTAATGACTGGGGGATTTTATCATCGCTCTGCCGTTTACCGTTTCAAAGCCGAATTTTTCATAAAGCTTATGCGCGTCTTTTGTCAGCAGCAATCCGCGAAGGCCGGCATATTCCGGCAGGGATACGATGTACGAAAGCAGCGCTTTTCCCAGCCCCCTGCCCCGGTAAACCCCGTCGATGACCACGTCGCACAGATAATACGTGGTGGCGTAATCGCTGATTACCCGGGCGAACCCGACCAGCTTCTTTTCGTCATCGAGATAAATCCCATAGCAGGATGAATTGCGCATGGATTTTTCAATTTGCTCGATGGAACGCCGGTTTGCCCAATACGTCGTTTTCAGGAGCGCTGCCACTTCCCCGCTGTTCATCCCGTCAGCACCGTCTATCATACGGTAATTCATATTTCTCTTGTCTCCTTTGGTGCTTTCCTGAGCTCCGGGAAAGAACACGTCCCCCCGTCCCTTACTCCGCGTCGATGGTGGAAATGCCAAGGGTGATTTCCTCCAGCACGTCCAGCAGCACCCGAACGGTATCCAGGGCGGTGAACATGGTCACGTTGTTTTCGGCGGCACACTGGCGAATCTGGGCCCCGTCGCTTTCGTGGGTGAAGGAACCGGGATCCCGGGTGGAGATCACGTAGTTCACATGGCCCCGGCGCAGGGATTCCAGGATTTCTTCGCTGCCCTGGCTGATCTTTTTCTTGACCCTTGTGCGGATGCCGTTGTCCTTCAGGAACTGGGCGGTGCCGCTGGTAGCCTCGATGTTGAAGCCTAAGTTGTAGAAGCGGCGGATCAGGGGCAGGGCCTCGTCCTTGTCCCGGTCGGCGATGGTGACGAAGATGGTGCCGTAGTTGGCCACGTTCATGCCGCTGGATTGCATGGCTTTATACAGGGCGCGGGTCAGGGATTTATCGTAGCCGATGGCCTCGCCGGTGGATTTCATTTCGGGGGTCAGGTAGGCGTCCATGCCCCGGAGCTTGGAGAAGGAGAAGGCGGGGGCCTTCACGTACCAGCGCTTCTTTTCCGGGGGATAGAGCACGGTAATGCCCTGGGCTTTCAGGCTTTCGCCCAGCATCACCCTGGTGGCGATGTCGGCCAGGGGCCAA
>CACWWM010000185.1 GCA_902764565.1 uncultured Eubacteriales bacterium | reverse complement strand
GAAAATTATAATGTGCTGAACCTGCCCGACGAAATGCTGCACATGACCCTCATGGACGGTCAGGCCAAGGTGCTGCTCTGCCGCACCACCGCCATGGCCCGGAAAGCGGCGGAAATCCACGCCCCTTCCTCCACGGCGCTGGCGGCCCTCAGCCGCACCATGACGGCCACCGCTATGCTGGGCGTGATGATGAAGGACGACGAAGCCTCCGTTACCGTCACCGTGGCGGGAGACGGCCCCATCGGCAAGATCACCGCCGTGGCTCACGGGGGCAGGGTGAAGGTGTCCGCCCATCATCCGGAAGCCGATTTGCCCCTCAAAAAGGACGGCCATTTGGACGTGGGCGGCCTGGTAGGCCACCACGGACGGCTGACCGTCATCAAGGATTTGGGGCTGAAAGAGCCGTACATCGGCCAAAGCCCCCTGGTGTCCGGCGAATTGGGCGAGGATTTTGCCCAGTACTTCACCGTTTCCGAGCAGCAGCCTTCCCTGGTGGCCCTGGGCTGCCTGGTGCATGACGGGTATTGCCTGTCCGCCGGCGGCGTGCTGGTGCAGGCCATGCCGGGCTGCTCTGAGGAATTATTGCAGCAGCTGGAGCTGCGTTCCGTGTTCTTCACGGCCATCAGCCGGGAAGTGGCGGATGTGCCCCTGGAGGACTTGGCCAAAGCCTGGTTCGATGGGCTGGATATGAAGCTTTTGAGCCGGGAACCCGTCTCCTACCAATGCGACTGCAGCCGGGAAAAGATGGAAAAGGCGCTGATCGCCATGGGCCGAAAAGAGCTTCAGCAATTGATCGACGAGGACGGCAAGGCCGAACTGACCTGCCATTTCTGCCGCACGGCCCATCAGTTCAGCAGGGAAGACCTGCTGGCCTTATTGGAAAGGGCGAGCCGATGACCCGCACGCGAACCAACGTGGTGCCCTTCGAGCGCCCGGCGTCCTATTGGGCGGTGAAGGCCCGGCGGCACGATAAGCCCGCCCAGCTGCAGGACGCGGCGCGCCTCATGCGCAAGGCCCTGGAAAAAAGCGGCGACAGCGCCCTGGCATTGGAGCTTTCCCAGATTTACGCCCGCATGCATTGCTATACCGCCTCGGAGCGGTATTTGATGCGGGCCTGCGCCCGGGAGGGCCTCACCGGCCCGGTGTGCTTTCTGGCGGGCTGCGCCGCCCTGAACCGGGGCGAGGAGGAATTAGGCGAACGGGCGATCGACCTGAGCCTGCGCGTGGATCCGGACGGGCCCTGCTCCGAACAGGCCCAGGAGGTGCTGGAAAGCTATCCCTGGCGTCAAACGCCCTGGCGGCCCCGGTGCAGCCGGGGTGAAAACCTGTGCCGCCGCGCCGGGTACGCCCTGGCGGCGGGGCGGAACGAAGAAGCTCTGGCCCTTGCCAAACGCGCCTGGAAGAAAGCCCACACCCCGGAAACGCGCCTTTCCGCGCCTTCCTGCTTTTGGCCCGGGCCTGCCATTTGGCGGGGCTGGAAAAGCAGGCCCGCAAGGCCCTTTCGGACGCCCGGCGGCTGTGCGAAACCATCACCGACGCGGAGCTGTTCTGCGAAACGGCCTGGAGCATGCACGCCCTCCGGGAAGCGCTGGACGCGGTGAACGGGTGGCTGGAAAAGATGCCCTTCAGCGCCGATTATCTGCGCCTCAAATACCTGTGCCTGTACCGTTTGGGACAGTGCTGTGAAGCGGGCCGCGTGCTGGATCTTTTGCTGGAAATCGACCCGGACGACGTTTCCGCCCGGCGCTTCCGCGCCTGTCCCGAGGAAGCCGCCCTGACCGAGGACCGGTACATGATGCTGTCGGTGCTGGGCAGCCTGGTTTATGCCAGCATCCCGCCCCGGAAGGAAAGCCCCCTCAACAGGATTTTGCATGAGCTGGTGATCGGTATGGACGGCCTACTCACCCCGCAGGAAATTTATCTGCTGGTGCCGCCCCTGTGGCGCGCCATGACCCCGGCGGAGCAATGGGCGTGCGACGACCGGCGCGGCAGGTTTTATCCCGCCATGCTGGGCGTGTGCGCCTTGCTTTCCGTGGGCCGCCCCAAGGACGCCCGGGCGCTGTTCGAGCGCGCCCCCGGCAAAAAACGGCTGCTGCGCTTTCTGCGCCGCTTCTCACGGGCGTGAGGGGAAAGTTTTCTGGGGGAAACCGCTCTTTGAAGGTCAAAGAGCGGTTTCCCCCAGACCCCCTTCCGAGAAACCCGCAGGGAAAGCTGTTTTCTTCATCAAAAAAACTGTTGCAATGAGTCAAATCGGAAAGGAGATACATTGTGCGCTGCATCAATTTTGATAAGGAATTTGAGCGGTACGTGGGCGCGTGGATGAAGGATCACGCCAAGGAATACCGCAATTACGACGAAATGGAAGCCGCCATGCCGGACGTGTACGCGGATTTTCTGGATACGCCGGTGAACTGGCTGTCCGGGGCCAAGCCGGGGGAATACTTTGCCCAGTTTGACAACGCGCTGCATCTGGTCAACTGGATGGAGGATTATTTCAAGCAGCGCATTCCCGTGCCGGATATGCTGCTGAACCGCATCGCCGAGCTGGGCCTTGCGGCGGAAGAACCCCTCGTGAACCTGCTCAAAAAGGAAAAGGCCACCCAGGAAATCCGCATGGCCGCGATTACCCTGCTGCGGGAAATCGATTCCGCAGCGCCCCTGGAATACTACATCGGCCTCCAGGCCGTCCGCAAAGAGGGGGAGGACGAGCTGGCCGACAACGCCCTGGACAGCTTGTCTTCCATGGGCGAAAGGGCCGTGGACGCCATGCGCGCCGCCCTGCCCCTGTGCTCGCCGGACGGGCAGGAAGCCCTGCTCACCGTGCTCTCCGATTATCCGGGGGACGAACAGGTGCTGGAAACCGCCCTGTCCCTGCTGAAAACCCGCCGGGATCGGGCCGCCGTGCTGGCGGGGTGCCTTGGCAAGTTAGGGGACGAACGGGCCCTGCCCGATCTGATCGCCCTGGCAGCCAGCGAGGAAACCCCGTATCTGGATTATATCGAGCTGCGCAGCGCCATCGAGGCCCTGGGCGGCGACGCGCCGGAAAGGAATTTCGACGCGGAGGACCCGGCCTACGAGGCCATGCGCAATATGCAGTGAGGAACGCCTATGGTTTGTGAACATTGCGGCAATTTGCTGGAAGACGGCGCGCTGGTATGCAGCCAGTGCGGCGCGCAGGTAAATCGCCCGCACCGGGGCGAAGGCGTGTCGGCCCGCCGTCAGGGCAGGCCGGAAAGATCCGCCGGAGGCCGGATGGGCAGCATGACCCCGGCGGAACCCGTCCCGCAGGACGTGCCCACCGCCCGCCGCAGCCCCTCCCGCAGCGAAGGCCGCTCCGCCGCGCCCCAGCGTCCGGCACAAAAGAGCGCCAAAGCGGTTCGGGCCATGGAACGGCAGCACCGCACCCGCACCCGGCCTGTGCGCCGGGTAATGGTCAATTGGGCTCTGGTGTGGACGATCGTGATCGTGCTGGCGATTATGGCCCTGGGCGGCGCGTATGTGTTTTTGAAACTGACGGATCAGGGCCAGCTGATCCTGGCCCGCATGGGCAAGGAAGCCAACGCCACCGCCTTGTGGACCTACGGCCAGGAGCTGATGGATCAGGGGTATCTGGACAAGTGCGTGACCGTGCTGGAACAGGCCTACGAAATGGAGCCTGTGCGGGACGATATTTACGACCGGCTGATGCAGCTGGCCGACGCTTACGAATCGGCAGGCCGGCCCGCCGACGCCGAGCGGGTGTATACCAAGCTGTACACGGAAATCGCGCCCACCGATCCCGCCGTTTACCGCCAGGTGGCGCGCCTGCTGGAAAACCAGGATCGTTTGATGGAGCTGGCTTCCTTTTTGAAGCTGGCCTATGAAAAGACGAACGACGTTACCTTCCGCCGCCAGCGGGAGGAGCTGCTGCCTTCCACGCCCACCGCGTCCAAGGAGGCGGGCTCCAGCAAATCGGAGCAGGACGTGCAGCTTCTGTCCGCCGAGGATTACGAAATCGTTTATATTTTGGGCGACGAAGGCGAGCTGCCGGAGGACGGCGTTCTGTATACCACGCCCATCCATCTGGACGAGGGCACCCACATCCTCCGCGCCGTCGCCATAACCAGCGACCTGGTGAGCGACGAGCTGCGCATCCAGTACAACATCAGTCTGCCGCGCCCCGCGGCGCCCTATGCTTCCCTGGCCCCGGGCGTGTACGAACGGCGGCAGCGCATATGGCTGAAATACAACCCCACCGAGGACGTAACGCTGCTGGAAGGAAAACGGGAGCGGACGGCTCAGGAGGAAGCCCATCTGGCGAAGCTCAAGGATCTGACCATCTACTATACGGTGGACAGCCAAACGCCCACCTCCAATTCTCCCATCTACACGGGCGAGCCCTTCCTGCTGCCGCCGGGAAAATCCACCGTAAAGGCCATTGCGGTAAACGGGTACGGCAAGGCGAGCAACGTGATGGAGCGCACCTATGAAGTGAAGATGGCCTTCAAGCTGTATTTCAGCGAATCCGACAGTTTCTCCGATTTCACCATCATGGAAACCGGCCGGGACGCTTTTGTGCGGAAATTCGGCACACCCTCCAGCGAAAGCGCCGTGGAGGACAGCTCCGTGCCCGGCGACAGCATCCTGCTCACCTACAGCTGGGGCGAAGCGCGCTTTTACATGACCGAAAGAGGCTACGTCCTCTACGCCATCGAAACCTCCAGCGGTTCCGTCACCGGCCCCCGGAAAACCAAAACCGGCATGACGGAAACGGAGATCACCGAAAAGTTCCGCGATATGCAGCAGGCCTACAACCAGGACGGCAGCCGCAGCATCTACTACGACACGCAGAACAAGAAATACGCCATGATGGCGCACCTGGACGCTTTCAGCGACCGCATCGACTATATCTATTACCGTTCGGATAACGGCAAAGTAACGCTGAGCTATTACCTGGAAAACAGCCGGGTGACCAAAATGGCGATTCGGTGTTCCTTTGACTGATTATTGCATACAGCCAAAAGCATCAAAAGGAGGTATCATCATGGGCGTCTTTTCCAAGTATCATCGGTTTCGGGAAGCGGGCGAACAGGCAAACGTAGTCAACGTGGAGCGTTTCGGCGAACCTGCCCGTTCCCTGTTTACCAGCACGAAGGTGTTTTCCCTGCACCATCACATCGACATTACGGACGATCATGAAAACGTCGTCTACCAGTCCAACTCCAAGTTTTTCTCCCTGCACGACAAAACTGACGTGAGCGACGCTTCCGGCCGGCACGTTGCCCACATCGAGCGGAAATTCTGGACCCTGCACGAGCGGCATTTTGTCACCATGGCCGACGGAAAGCAGTTCCAGCTTTCCAACGAGCTTTGGCACATCGTGAAGGACATCACCAACATCGAAGGGCTGGGCTGGCAGCTTCAGGGCAACATCGCGGGCCTGAATTTCCAGCTGTACGACGCGGACGGCAGCATCATCGCGGTCATCAGCCAGAAGATGTTCTCCCTGCATGACAAGTACTGCATCGACATCTACCGCCCGGAAGCGGAAGAAATTGTGGTTGCCATCCTGGTGACGCTGCAGCACATGATCAAAGACCGGGCGAGCTCCGCCTCGTTCTCTTCTTCTTCCTCCTCTTCTTCCGGCAACTGATCCGACACAAAACAGGCAGGCTATCCGTGCGGGATGCCTGCCTGTTTTTTTGTCTTTCTGCCGCTGCTATTTTGCTTTCTGCACGAACATGATCTCGGAAATGCATACGTCGGTTTTGAATTTGGAGCCGGTATAGATCGCGTCGATGCGGATGCGCACGCCCGTGACGTTTTCCGCGCCGTCCAGGTGGATCACTTTCCAATCCTTCCGGGCGCCGTCGTCCTTCAAGGTCACGTCCCTGAGCAGCTGATACGCGCTGCTGCCTGCGGGGCGGACGAAAATCGTCATTTTCTTCACCCGGCTGTTGCGGGTATATTGATCGTTGCCGCCGGTGATCTTCCAAAAGCCGTTTTTCATCCAAAGCTCATCCAGCGTAACCGGCGAGTCGAAATCAAAGTACAGATACGCGTCGCCCAGCCTGGTGGTCTTGGTGGAGAACTGGAAGGCGGTGGTTTCCTCCCCGTCGGTCATGCGGAAAGGCGCGTAGGCGGTGGGGTCGTTTTTGCCCTCGATGTAACTGGTGGCGTCCACCCGGCTGACGGGCACCTGCAGACAGCCTGATTTGCCCGGGATGGGCTGAAGGCTTACGGACGGCTCCTGGGTGGGCGCGGGCTGGGATGCCGCGGGGGAGGAGGAAGAAGCGGCCTTTTGATAGATCAGCACGCCGTAATAGGCATTGCCTGCGAAATCGTACACGCCCTCATAGGCGGAGCCCACTTCCATCATGGCGATCCGGTTCAGCTTTCCGGTTCAGCAGCAGCATGCAGCTGAAATCATCGCCGTACAGCGACAGGACGGTGTCGCTCTCCAATTCGCCTAAGCCCGAAAAATGGTACTGTCCCAAGGTCACGTCCACATGCAAAGCGCCGTTGATCCGATCAATACGCAGGGCGGAAGCGCCGCCGATATTCTGCACCGTCCAGCTGCCCAGCCAATCGTCCTCCGCTCCCACAGCGTCTCCCACAGCGTCCTGCGGGGTCTGATACCACATTTCTTCGTAAACGGCGGGGAAATAGGTGAAGCCCCGGGCATAATAGCCCTGATACTCCGTTGCTTCCTCGTCGTCGTAAGCGTAGCCGCCGGTGACGGTGAAGCGCAGTGTGCCGCCCCCCTGCCGCGCCAGAACGCCGATCAACGCCCCATATTCGTCCTCGAAGCGCATGCTGCCGTCCGCCTGGGGCGTCAGGGTGGCGTCAAAATCCGATGACGGCAGGAAAAGGGCGCGGGCGTGCAGGGTGCCGTTTCCGTTGTCGGTGATTATCAGCTCCGCCAGGGAATCGTCGCGGGTCATCCAATAGCCGGTCCAGCCAGTCTGATCTGCAGGGGCGGGAGCGGCTGTCGGGGCCGCTGTTGGGACGGCCGTGGGAACTGCCGTAGGAATCGCCGTGGGAACTGCCGTGGGCGCTGCCGCAGCCGTTTCCGTG
>CACWWM010000184.1 GCA_902764565.1 uncultured Eubacteriales bacterium | reverse complement strand
TCGCGGAGCAGGTCGAGGACGGCGCTGGACACCTTGCCGCGGTTTTTCAGGTCTTCCACAGAGATGAAGGGATCGCTGCGGGCGTCCACGATGCCCTGGGCGGCGGCTTCGCCCAGGCCGCCCAAGGCGGTGAAGGGCACGCGCAGGCCCTTTTCGCCTTCGGGAATGAAGCGCTTCACGTCGCTCTTGTACAGGTCGGCGGGCAGGAAATAGTAGCCCCGGGCCATCATTTCCAGCACCAATTCCATGGCGGTGATGGCGTCCTTGTCCTTGGCGGTGGTTTTCTTTTCCTGGTCGGCCTGATAGGCTTCCTTGAGCTTCTGGCGAAGCTGGTCGATGGGCAGGATCATGGTGCAGGCGTCGAAGCCGTCGCCGCGAATGGTGAAGTAGGCGGCGTAGTATGCCTGGGGGTAATAGACCTTGTAGTAGGCCACGCGCAGGGCCATGGTCACGTAGGCGGCGGCGTGGCCCTTGGGGAACATGTACTTGATTTTGCGGCAGCTTTCCTCGAACCAGGCGGGCACGTTGTGCTCGTGCATGGCGTCGGCCATTTCGGGCTTCAATCCCTTGCCCTTGCGCACAAATTCCATGGTATCGAAGGCCATTTTGGCGGGCACGCCCTGCTGCATGAGCTGGTTCATGATGTCCTCGCGGGTGCAGAGGCATTGGGACAGGGGCACGATGCCCTTGTCGATCAAATCCTTGGCGTTGCCCAGCCACACGTCGGTGCCGTGGGACAGGCCGGAAATGCGGATCAGCTCCTGCATGGTGGAGGGATGGGTGTCCTCCAGCATCTGGCGCACGAAGGCGGTGCCGAATTCGGGCACGCCGAAGGTGCCGGTGTTGCAGTTGATTTCCTCCTTGGTCACGCCCAAGGCCTTGGGGGAGGAAAAGAGGCTCATGACGCCCTTGTCGTCCAGGGGGATCTTTTTGAAGTTCACCCCGGTCAGTTCCTCCAGCATATGCAGCATGGTGGGATCGTCGTGGCCCAGGATGTCCAGCTTGACCAGAATATCGTGCATGGAGTTGAAATCGTAATGGGTGGTAACGGTGGTGGATTCCACGTCGTCCGCCGGATGCTGCACGGCGGTGAACTGGCAGATATCATATTGCTGGGGCAGCACCACCATGCCCGCCGGGTGCTGGCCCGTGGTGCGCTTCACGCCCACGCAGCCCGCGGCCAAACGCTCCTTTTCCGCCTCGGACACGGTCAGGTTCCGTTCTTCCAAGTATTTCAGCACGTAGCCGAAGGCCGTTTTTTCCGCCAGGGTGCCGATGGTGCCCGCGCGGAACACGTATTCCGGGCCGAACAGCTCTTTTACATAGTTATGGGCGGTGGGCTGGTATTCGCCGGAGAAGTTCAGGTCGATATCCGGCACCTTGTCGCCCTTGAAGCCCAGGAACGCTTCAAAGGGAATATCGAAGCCGTCCTTCACCAGGGGATTGCCGCAGACCGGGCATTTTTTGTCGGGCAGGTCCACGCCGATGGTGTACTGGGGCGGAATGTCGAAATCGGCCTTGCGGCAGGTTTCGCAGCGGTAATGGGGGGGCAGGGAGTTGATCTCCGTGATGCCCGTCAGGAACGCCACGAAGGAGGAGCCCACGGACCCGCGGCTGCCCACCACGTACCCGTCCGCCAAAGACTTTTTCACCAGCTTCTGGGCGATGGAATACAGGGTGCAGTAGCCGTAGCCCACGATGGCGCCCAGCTCCTTGTCGATGCGCTTCTGCACGATCTCCGGCAGCTCGTCGCCGTAGAGCCGGTGGGCGGTGCCGTAGGTGAGGGTCTTGATATCGTTTTCCGCGTCGGGCCAGAAGGGAGAGAAGGTTGTTTTGCCCTCGGGGTGCTTGGGGAACAGGCCCACGTCCCCGATGCGGGAGGCAATGAGCTTGGGGTTTTTAATGACCACCTCGTAGGCCTTTTCCTTGCCCAAATAGGAGAATTCCTTGAGCATTTCGTCGGTGGTTTTGAAATACAGGGGCGGCTGATGGTCGGCATCGGAAAAGCCCTGGCCCGCCTGGATGATGGAGCGGAAAATGGCGTCCTCCGGGTCCAGGAAATGCACGTCCCCCGTGGCGCACACCGGCAGGCCCAGCTTTTCACCCAAGCGCACGATGCGGCGGTTGTATTCCCGCAAATCCTCTTCGCTTCCCACCCGGCCCTCCCGGAGCAGGAATTCGTTGTTGCCGATGGGCTGAATTTCCAGATAATCGTAGAACCGGGCAATTTTGCCCAGCTTTTCGTCCGTCGCCCCGTCCACCATGGCGGAATACAGCTCGCCCGATTCGCAGGCGCTGCCCACGATCACGTCCTTGCGGTACTTTTGCAGCACGGCCCGGGGAATGTGGGGCTTGCGGCGGAAGTATTTCAGGTGGCTTTCCGAAATCATGTGGTTCAGGTTGGTCATGCCGTCCTGGCTGGCGGCCAGCAGCACGATATGCCAGGAATTGCCCAGGGTGTAGCCGGTGGACACGTCGTTCAAATCCCGCAGCTTTTCCGCGCCCTTCTTTTTGGCGTCGTCGATCATGCGGGCCAGGCATTGGGCGGTGGCGGCGGCGTCGTTGACGGCCCGGTGGGCGTCCTTTAAGGATACGCCCAGCCGCTTGCACACGCTGCCCAGCTTGTGGGTTTTCAGCTCGGGGTACAGCTTCCGGGCCAGGGTGAGAGTGTCCAGGTGGGGCACGTCGTAGCTCATGCCTAAACGCTTCAATTCGCTGTCCAGCACGGCGCAGTCGAATTTGGCGTTGTGGGCGGCGATGGGGCAGCCGTCCATGAACGCAAGCAGTTTGGGCATGGCCTCCGCGATGGTGGGCTGGCCCCGGAGCATTTGATCGGTGATGTGGGTGATTTCGGTGATCTTGGGCGGCAGCAGCATGCCGGGGTCGATCAGCTCGCCGTAGCTGTCCACCACCTGACCGTTCGCCAGCTTCACCGCGCCGATTTCGATGATGCGGTCCTTGGCGGTGTTGAGCCCCGTGGTTTCAAAGTCCAGCACGATCACGGGGGTGTCGATGGGCAGATCGCTGTCCCCCGTCACCACGTCGTCGTCATCGGTGAGATACCCCTCCACGCCGGGCAGCAGCTTGATGCCGTTTTTCTTGGCCGCGCCGAAGGCTTCGGGGAACGCCTGCACCACGCCGTGATCGGTGACGGCGATGGCTTCGTGGCCCCACTTGGCCGCCCGTTCAATGAGGGCGGTGGCGGAAGCCACGGCGTCCATGTTGCTCATCTGGGTGTGCAGGTGCAGCTCGATGCGCTTTTCCTCGGCGGTATCCATGCGCACGGGCAGCTCGCAGGCCGACATATCCCGCACCATAACCACCGTTTCATGGGAAAACTTATCGTACTGGGTATCCCCCCGCACGATGATGCCCATGCCGGGCTTGATCGCCTTGACCACCTTTTTGACCGCTTCGCGCTCTTCGTCGGTAATGGGCGGCGCTTCCTCGTCCTTCCGGGCGCGGGCGTGATAGCGCAGGAACGCCTTGCAGCGGATGGTGGAGGTAAAGTCCGTGACCAGAAAGGAGAGCAGCACCATTTCGCCGCCGGAAATTTCCTTGTCCTCGGCGGACAGTACCTTGCCCCGGATGACCACCAGGCCGGTATCGTCGGTCAGCCCTTTGATGGGCACCGGCGGGTCGTTGATGGCGCGGCCCTTGATGCGGTTGTCCTTTTCCTTGGGCTTTTCCTCCTGCGCCGCTGCCTGGGCGGCGATTTCCTCGTACCGCTGGGCGCGCTCTGCGGCCACCCGATCCTGCTCCGCCCGTTCCTGCCGGATTTCCTGCAAGCGCTTTTCTTCGTCCCCGCACACCCGCAGGGCCACTTCCGTGTCCAGCCGGAACACGTCGTGAATCACGGCGGCAAGCTGCTCCCGCACGCCCTGCTTTTCCAGATAGCGGGCGGAAAATTCGTCCGGCAGCTCCAGGGTGACCCGGCCGTTGCCGGGGGCCCAGCGCATATCGAATTCCCAGGACGCCGCCGCCGGATAATGGCGGATCAAAAAATGATTCAGCGGCGCGGAATATTTATCGGGATTGGTCAGAAATTCCTTCGCCAGCGACGGGCTGGCCACCCGCAGGGAAAATTTCAGCCCGGGGAACGCTTTGCCCAGGGCGTTTTTCATGATGAAAAAGCCCTTCTCCCCGATCAGCACGTCGGAGAGAAAGGAAAAATAGGCTTTGTTCTCGCTTTTGCAAAACCGCACCCGCTCAATTGCGATCTTGCCTTCCGTTTCCGGCAAAGCCTGGGTGACGCTGCGGAGTAATTCTTCGTATGTCATAAACGCATCCTGTTTTCTTGATTTCAGTAAATTGGGATTTGGCGAAGGATACATTGGGGGCTCTCCGCCCCCAAGCCCCCGACCAAAGGTCTTCGACCTCTGGACACCAATAGGCGAAAAGACTTGGATGAAAAAACGGACACCTTCCGCCTGTCGCGCTGGGGCTTGTGACAGTTAGAGGCTTCTGGCCCATAGAAAGCCGGGAAAATCCTAAGGGGAAAGCGAGCTTTCCCCTAAAGGATTATTCCCCGGCTTTCCCCGGATGCTTTGCATCCGGGTTGGCGTCCTTCGGACGCCGGGCCAGAAGCACAAGGTCGTCAAGTCAGGCTGTTCTTTTCATGCAGCGGTGGGAATTTATTTTCTTTTCGCGTCAAGCCATATCCGCAAGCGAGGGTGCAGGGGATCATCCCCTGCCGCGGGGTCTGGGGCCGCGGAGGCCCCAGAGTTCCTCATCCCCGTCAAATCCTAATTATTCTTTCGTTTCTGAAAGCCTGAGGTATTCCCGCACCGCCTGCACGAAGCCTTCCGCTAAATCGCCGGTGAGTTTTTTCACGGGCTTGCCGTGGATGAACAGTTCTCCGCAGTCCTTGCCGCCGCACAGGGCGATATCCGCGTCCCGGGCCTCGCCGGGGCCGTTGACCACGCAGCCCATGACGGCCACGGTGACGGGCAGATCGATATCGGCAAATTCCTTGGTCACCCGCTGGGCGATGCCCATCACGTTGATCTGCGTGCGCCCGCAGGTGGGGCAGGACACGAACCGGATGCCCTTGCGCAGGCCCAGGGCCCGCAGAATT
>CACWWM010000183.1 GCA_902764565.1 uncultured Eubacteriales bacterium | reverse complement strand
CATCTTGTGCTAGGCGTTCCACGTCCTTATTGCGTGTTGTCTTGGCGTACAGCTGTACGTCTTCGTATGCCTTTCGCCATGCCGTGACGTTCACGCTGATATGCGTATTTATCCAAAAATCGACGTAAGGGCTCTTTTTTCTTATCCGGGTGTAGAGAGGAACTTCTCCCCCGCTTTGGGTTGTTTTGATAAAAAATTTGCGCATTTTGGAATCCTTAATTTGATTTCGCGGCAAAGGTACTGAATAGTTTTGTTTCTACCACCTTTCTACCACCTTTCTACCACCTTTCTACCACCTTTTTTAATCTTATTTAACTATCAAAATTAAGAAACGCCTAATAATCAAGCATTTGGCGTTTTTGCGTTTTTCGCGAAAATGCGGGAAAATTAAGATTTTGATTCCTGGTGACACCACCTCCAAAAAGAAACCCTGATTGACAGACGTCAGTCAGGGCTTCTTCGTTTCTGGGAGGGGAGAAAGATGCAGGTTCCTCAGCGGCGGAGGCGCGGTCGGACGCGGAGCCTCAGCTGGTCATGGTGCGGCGCATGAGGTAGTCGAAGAGACGGGTGGGGAGCAGGGTGTGGAGCAGGATGAGGGTGCGGCCGAAGCGGCCGGGGACATAGCGGGCAGAGGGACGGCGGGCATTGACGGCGCTGGAGATGGCAGCAGTGACGGCACGGGGACCGGAAATCAGGCTGGAGCTCCAGAGGCGGCGGATGAAGGCGGCGGTGCGCCGGCTCTCGTCGAGGTAGGCACCGGTGTGACCGTCAAGGGAGGGAGAGGAAGGGGAAGGAATGGAGGGGCGCGATGAAATCGCGCCAGAAGAAACGGGACGAGAGGCAGTGGAGGAGGGAGAGGCGGAAGGGACAGAGGAAGAAGGAGAAGAGGGAGAGGCAGAAGGGACAGAGGAAGAAGGAGAAGAGGGAGAAGCGGGGGAGGCGGGCTGGGCGACTTCCTCGAGGTGCTGGGCGGCGATTTCGCCCCAGGGGGTGCGGATGCTGCTGGGCTCGATGAGGACGACGTGGATGCCGTGGGGACGGAGTTCCATGCGTAGGGCATCGGAGAAGGCTTCCACGGCGTACTTCGAGACGTGGTACCAGGCACCGAGGTAGCTGGTGAAGTGGCCTCCGATGGAGGAGGTGTTGATGATGCGCCCGGAGTGCTGGTGGCGCATGTGGGGCAGCACCAGGCGTGTGAGGCACGCGAGGCCGAAGAGGTTGACTTCCAGCTGGCGACGTGCCTCGCTCAGGGGCACATCCTCCACAGCTCCGAAATGGCCATAGCCTGCGTTGTTGACGAGTACGTCTATGCGTCCTTCGGCAGATACGACGGCCTGCACGGCCGCGGCGCAGGAGGAGGGGTCGGTGACGTCGAGCTGGAGGGGGTGCACGCCCTGGGCTTGCAAGGACTGCAGGAGCTGGAGGCGGCGTGCGGCTCCGTAGACATGGTGGCCTTGGCGGGCAAGGCGGATGGCGGTCTCGCGGCCTATGCCGCTGCTGGCTCCGGTGAGGAGGATGACTTTCTGCTGCATGATATGTGGGGGGTGATGAAGGAGGGTTTGCGGCCGCGAAGTTACACATAGTTTCGCTAAAAACGTGCACGTTATGCAGGGAAAAGGTGTTTTTGGTGCATAAAATCACGGAATATGCAAAATAATAGGGGGAAATGTGCTGCGCTTTGGAAAATTATTCATACCTTTGTGCCCGAATTACCCACGTGCCGCCCTCCGGCGGCATCTTAATATATATAATAAGGTATATGAACATCAACAAGAACACGCGGCTGGAGGTGGTGAAGATGATTGTCTCCAGCCAGGAACTGAGCACTCAGGAGGAGCTGCTGCGCGAGTTGGAGCGCTCCGGATTCCCATCCAGACACTGAGATCTGTAAAGATCTCTACGACACTACCCATGGCATTAAACGGAGCCTCCTGAAGAACGGAAAGGTCTTTCATCATGCCGTTGTGGACGATGTATTCCACGATCTGATTGACGAAATAAATTTGCCTGCTGTCCAATTGCGCGTTATCCAGGTATTCCGCGAAGGCGGCCTTGGCGGCGTTCATATCCAGCCCCACGATGCCGCGCACGAATTCCCCCAGGGGCATGGCGCCGATTTCCCGTTCATAATCCTGCCGGGTGCCTACCTCGCTCCACAGGATGCGCTGCAATTCGGCAATATCGTTTTCGTTCAGGGGAATATTGCCTTTCAGCTTTGCAATCACCGCGTTGTCCTGGTGCTGCCGGACGTAAAACTCCGCTTTGGCTTTATAATTTTTCAGATCGTCGTTTTCCAGCTCCGCTTCCTTCCATTCCATGGAAAGCACCTGATCGTCAAAATCGGTCATATAAACGACTGAGCCGATGGGGATGTACTTGATCAGATCGCGGATATTTTCCCGGATGCGCTCAAACTCGTTGATCCCGGCATTTTCCAGATAATCGGTTTCCAGGATTTGATGGATCAATTCGCTTTGCGCCATGATCTGCGGGATATTGGCGACCCCGGCCACGGCGGAAACCTTCGTTATCAGATCACGCCGGGCCTTGCTGTACTTTTTCCCGGCCAGATAGGCCAGCTCGATGCCGTACAGCAGCGCGTCGAAGCGCAGGGCCTTGGGGTCGTCAGGCTCCGGGATCACCAGCGGGGCCAGCTCCTGCGCCATTTCCAGGGTGTTTTCAAAGGAAAGCGCCTGATAGCTTTCCGGGTCGCCGTACTTTTCCACATACTTCAAATGCTGCCGCACGGCGAAATTCTCCCGGTTCAGGGCCCGCACCTGTGCCAGCATATCGTCAACCAGCGACTGGCGGAAGGCGATCAAATCTTCTGTCTGATATGCGATATCCTGCAATTTGAAGGCGATCTGCGCTTTCAGGCTGAACAGCGCCCCCGCCAGGGCCGGCATATTGGCGGCAGCCTTTCCCTTGTTCATGCGGAAAAACTCAAAATTGCCGCAGAAATCGAAGATATAGAATTTGCTCTTGTCCTGCCCATCCATCAGCCCGGGGCACAGCCGGGTGCCGCGCCCGATCATCTGCCAGAACTTGGCCCTGCTCATCACCTTTTTGAAGAAAACCAGGTTCAGCACCTCCGGCACGTCGATGCCGGTGTCCAGCATATCCACCGAAATGGCGATCTGGGGCAGCTTATTGGGTTCGGAAAACTCGTCAATGGCGCTTTGGGCGTAGGTCATGTAATTGTCGATCACCTTGGCAAAGCCGGGCAGATGGGGATATTCCTTGCCGAACACCTCCAATATCTTTTCGGCGTGGCTGTGATTCTTGGCGAAAATGATGGTTTTGCCGATTTTGTTTCCGTAGTCGATTTTCAGGCCATTTTCCATCAAAACGCGAAGCACTTCCCGGATGGTGTCCTCGTTGAACACCCATTCGTTCAGGGCGGAGGAGGCGATGCTCTCGGGCAGATCGCCGTTTTCATCCTCGAAGGTCTTTTCGTAGGCTTCCTTATCTTCCTCGGAAAGGTCGTCGTACACGATGCCCTGCTGGATGAATTTCAGCTGCGTTTCCACGCTGATATAATCCACCAGATAGCCGTCCTTCACGGCCTGGGCCAGCTCGTAGCCGTAGGTGGGCACGCCGCTTTCCAGCTCGAAAATTTCATAGGTGTTTTTGTCGATCTCGTCCTTGGGCGTGGCGGTGAGGCCCACCAGGGGCGCGTCGAAATAGGTGAAGAGATCCCGGTACTTGTTATAAATGGAGCGGTGCGCCTCGTCGCAGATCACCAGATCGAAATGGCCGCAGGTGAACAGCTTTTCCCCCTGCTCGTCGTGAACGGCGTCGATGCAGTTGTACATGGTCTGATAGGTGGAAAATACGCAGTGGGCGGCGAAATTCTCCTTGTCCTCGCACAGGTTCACCGTGGACAGATCGGGCAGCAGGTTCACAAAGCTGCGCTTGGCCTGGGTGACCAGACTGTTTCTGTCCGCCAGGAACAGAATGTCCTTGACCCAGCCCTTATCCAGCAGCGCCTTGCACAGGGCGATCACCGTGCGGGTTTTGCCGCTGCCGGTGGCCATCACCAGCAGGGCCTTGCGGCGGTTCTTTCCGCCCATGCTTTCGCACACCGCCTTGATGGCTTCCTCCTGGTAATACCGCCCGGCGATTTTCCGGTCTACCTGAACGTTTTTGAGGGGCAGCCGCATGCGGCGCAGATTGAACAGCTTTTCCAGATCGCGCTTGCTGTAAACCGCGGCCACCCGGCGCTCGGGGTACTGCCCGTCTTCCATGCGGGTGTCAAAGCCGTTGGTCAGGAACACAACCGGGCGGCGGCCATACTGCTTTTCCAGCAGATCGGCGTACAGCTTGGCCTGCTGGCGGCCCTTGGCGGGGTCTAAACAGGTGCGCTTGGCCTCGATCACGGCCAGGGCCCGGCCATCGTCGCCATAGAGCACATAATCGGCATAGCCCACTTCGCTTTTGTTGGGCATGCCGGGCAGCTCCACTTCGTCCAGCCAGTCCTTGCCCTTCGTCCAGCCCGCGTCCTCCAGCATCGCGTCGATATACAGCTTCCGGGTTTTGTATTCGGAAATTTCCAGGGGCTTGGGGGTATAGGTGGGCGATTGCTCCGCGCGGCGGGCGGTCAATTCCTCCCGCAGGGCGGCGTTTTCCTGCATGAGCCGGGCAAGCTCCGCTTCCTTTTCCGGGGGCACCGCGTACACGGGCGCGGCCTGCTGCTGCACAAGCGCCGGGTCGAACGCGCCGGGGGTATAGCTGTCCCCGTAGCAATAGGCCACGAAATCCAGGAACACCCACAGGTTTTGCAGGCACAGCATGGCCTGCTCCCTGGTGATTTTTCGCCCGTCGTGGGCGGCGCTGTTGCCCACCCGCCGGATGTAATCCAGCCGCCGCTGCAAATTCTCGTCCACAATGTCCCGGAATTCCTCGGTGCTCAGCAAACTGGCCAGCTTATCGTCCCAGGGCAGGGTGAGGGCCGAATCCACGGAATACATCCATTTGACGGCAAACTCCATGGCCCGGCGGCAATTGATGATGCAGGCCGCCGGGTCGATGCTGTATATCTTTTCCGCTGCCGCCGCCGCTTCCCCGAAGGACGCAAAATC
>CACWWM010000182.1 GCA_902764565.1 uncultured Eubacteriales bacterium | reverse complement strand
GAGCGGATCATAAACAGGTTATTGTACAAAAAATGCGGGTTGATCTGGGATTGCAGCTGCTTGAGCTCCGCCCGCTGGATGCGGATGGTCTGCATATACATCTGCTCGATCAGGTCGGAAAGCCTACCGGTCATGCTGTTGAATTGGTTGTAGATGTACGCGAAATCGTCCGCCCGGTCGTGATGGATGCGCAGGGAAAAGTCGCCCTTTTCCACCTGCTGAAAAGCCTCGGCCAGCTTGTTGAGCGGCTTATGGATGGCCCGCCACATGTGAGCCATATACGCCAGGGCGGCGGCGATCAAAAGCACGATCAGGGCCACGAACAAAGCGCCCTGCCGGTTGAGCACGGAAAACACCTGATCGTAAGGCTCCACGGAAACCAGGGTGAGCATATTGGCAGGGGCAGTGCTCCGCGCGCAGGAAACCAGGCAGCGCAGCCCGCCCGCCGCCGCCGTATCATAGGCGGTTTGGGTCTGCGCGGCGTCAAAAAGCGTGTTTTCCACGATCTGAATGGCGTTATCGTTGATCCGGCTGATCACCTTACCGTCCTCGCTGAACAGATACACCGCTTCGTCTTTTTGGGAAAGGTGGGAGGACAGCAGTTCCGTGATGGCCTTTTGGTTCAGCTTCACGCCCAGCAGATAGGAGGGGCCGTTTTCTTTCAGATAAGAAGAGTAAATCGGATACGCCATCAGGATATAGAACCGGCCCTCCTGCTCGGCAAAGGCGGTCTGCTGACCGCCGCACAGCAGGCTGAGCCGTTCAAATTCCGCTTCGTCCATGGTTTCCACGCCGTCCGCCGTAATGGTTTTGCCGATGGAAGGAGCCATAAAAAAGGATTGATCGATCAATGGGGAAGAACTGGTCAGCACGCGCATGCGCTCCGCCGCCCGCAGCATGGCCATGATCCGCTGGGAATAGGAATAGTATCCCGGGGCCACGCCCAGGCGGTTCAAATCCGTATCGTACAGCATTTCCCGCTGGATATCCATGGTTTTCCCCAGGGACAGGGCCAGCTGCTCCACCACCGCTTCCGCCTGCGCCGTGTTCCTGTTCACGATTTCGTCGCGCAGCGCTTTCTGGCTGGTATCGGTCACCAGGCCCGCCACAATCAGGGTCAAAACCAGCATGGCCAGCGAAAACAGGATGGACCGGCCCAAAATGGTTTTGCTCCACGCATACGCGCGGCGGCACAGTCGTTTTACGCCCACGTTCATTCCTCCCTTGCGTCTATTATATAAGGAAACGGGCCGTTTGTCATCCCGATTGGTAAAGGAAAGAATGATTTGTAAATAAATGAATGTACACAAAGGCACGAAAATGGGCTAAAATAACATCAACGGAGCAAGCAAGCTCTGAAATCGTTTTAACGGAGGGAGAACCCAATGAAAAAGCTGCTGTCTGCCCTGCTGGCCCTGTGCATGCTGCTGAGCGTGTGCGGCGCGCTGGCCGAAGTGACCCAGGAAGACATCGACACCCCCTACGATCCGCCCATCAACCTGACGGCCTGGCGCTTCCTGTCCTCCGCCATTCAGTTTGAAAACGGCGATACCATCGAAAAGAACATCTACATCGACCGGTTTCTGAGCGATCTGGGCATCAACCTGACCTACGACTGGGTTGTGGCCGAAGAACAGTTCGATCAGAAAATAAATGTGTCTATCGTCTCCGGCGATCTGCCCGACCTGATGTGGCTGAAAGCCGCCCAGCTCAAGGAACTGGCCCAGGAAGGCGAACTGTACGACCTGACCGACCTGTTTGACAAGTATGCCAATCAGTACGCCAAGGACACCCTGATGGCCGACATGAAGCAGTTCGACACCGCCAAGGTGAACGGCCGCCTGTACGCCATCCCCCACACCGCTTCCTCCTTCGACTCCCTGGGCGTGCTCTTTATCCGCACGGACTGGCTGGCGAAGCTGGGCCTTGCCGAGCCCACCAACCTGGCTGAGCTGGAAACCATCATCCGCGCCTTCGCCACCCAGGACCCCGACGGCAACGGCGTCAACGATACCTACGGCCTGGCCCTGCAGAAGGAATTCTACAAGCACGCCCACGCCACCGCGGTCGGCCTGTTCTACGGCTATCACGCCTATCCCATGAGCTGGATCGAAAAGGAAGACGGCACCCTGGCCTACGGTTCCGTGCAGCCCGAAATGCGCGGCGCGCTGCTCAAGCTCCAGGAGTGGTACAAGGAAGGCCTGATCGACCCCGAATTCGGCGTGAAGGACAAGGCCAAGGTGAAGGAAACCGTTTCCGCCGGTAAAGTCGGCGTCGTGTTCGGCACCATGTCCTCCGCCGGCGCGTTCCTGGATGCCAGCGTGGTGAACGATCCCAACGCCGACTGGAAAGCCTATCCCGTGCTCTCCGCCGACGATCAGGTTGCCCTGCCCATCACCAAGATGCCCGTTACCCGCTACTATGCCATGAGCGCCGACACCGAGCATCCCGAAGCCCTGATCAAGCTGCTCAACTGGAGCCACCAGAGCGCCTACGGCGAGCAGGAAGACAACTCCCTGTCCATCTCCGAAAGCGGCATCGCCGTCTGGCAGTACAACGTCATCGGCGACGAGAACCCCGGCAAGAACCTGAACGCCTTCAAAAAGATCCGCACCGCCTTTGAAACCGGCGATCCTTCCATCCTGAACACCGAAGAGCGCGGCTACTATGACCGCATCCTCACCTGGCGCAACGACAAGAACCCCGATGGCTGGACCCAGGACCGCATCTTCGGCGAGAACAGCAGCTTCGCTGTGATCGAGCAGTATGTGAACAGCGGCAACTACATCACCAACAAGTTCTACGGCACCCCCACCGATGCCATGAACAAGTACATGTCCACCCTGGAAGCCATGGAAGCCGAAACCTTCACCAGCATCATCATGGGCGAAGATATCAGCGCTTTCGACAAGTACGTGGAAGACTTCTACAAGCTGGGCGGCACCGAAATCACTGAAGAAGTGAACGCCTGGTATGAAACCGTGAAGTAATTCTCCGTTTCGCACAATTCCGGCCCCCTGCCGCTGTCGATTTCGGCAGGGGGCCCATTTCAAGGGGGAATCATGCCATGACCGCCATATCCCGTAAGTCCACCCGGGAGTTCCGCAGACAGAGGCGTTTGCGGGAGCTGCCCCTCCACCTGATGCTGCTGCCCGGCCTGGCGCTGATCCTGGTTTTTCATTATGTGCCCATGTTCGGTATCGTCATGGCATTCCAGAATTTCAAGCCCGCCAAGGGGTTCTTCGGCTCCAAATGGGTGGGCATGGAAAACTTCGTTTATATGGCGAAGCTGCCCAACATGGGCAGCGTGCTGTTCAACACGGTGTTCATCGCCGTAATGAAAATCATCGTGGGCATGGTGGTGCCCATCTTCGTGGCGCTGATGCTCAATGAGATCGGCAGCAAAAAATTCAAGCGCACGGTGCAGACCGTGGTGTACTTTCCGCACTTCCTGTCCTGGGTCATCTTAGGCGGCGTGCTGATGGACGTGCTTTCCCCGTCCTCCGGAATCGTGAACGACATCATCCGCCTGTTCGGCGGAAAGCCCATCTATTTTCTGGGGGACAAAGGCTGGTTCCCCTACACCATGGTGATCACCGCCGTATGGAAGAATTTCGGCTACGACACCATCGTGTATTTGGCGGCCCTTACCAACGTGGACCGCAACCTGTACGAGGCCGCCGCCATGGACGGCGCCACCCGCGTGAAGCAGACCTGGCACGTGACGCTGCCCGGCATCCTGCCCATCGTAACGCTGATGGGCGTGCTGAACCTGGGCAACATCCTGAACGCGGGCTTTGACCAGATTTTCAACCTGTACAGTCCTTCCGTGTATTCTACCGGCGATATCATCGATACCTTCGTTTACCGCCTGGGCCTGGAGCAGGCGCAGTTCAGCGTATCCACCGCCGTGGGCCTGTTCAAATCCGTGATTTCCATTATCATGGTATCCCTTTCCAATTATCTGGCCGGGCGCTTTGCCAACTACCGTGTGTTCTGAGGAGGCGGCGATATGAAACGGATCGATGAAATGAACGGAACGCATATCCGGCTTTCCACCAGCCGCAAAATCTTTTTGGCGGCAGATTATCTGTTTCTCACCGTGGCGGCGCTGCTGTGCCTGCTGCCGCTGATCAACGTGCTGGCTGTATCCCTTTCCTCCTCCAACGCGGCGGCGGCGGGATACGTGAAGCTGTGGCCGGTGGAATTTACCCTGTCCTCCTATCAGTACGCGCTGACCAAGCCCCAGTTCATGCAGGCATTCGGCATTTCCGTCAAACGGGTGGCCCTGGGCTATGTGATCACCATGATCGTGATTATCCTGACGGCTTATCCCCTGTCCAAGGAAAAGAACACCTTCCACGCCCGGGGCATTTACGCCTGGCTGTTCATCGTGACCATGATGTTCAGCGGCGGCCTGATCCCCACGTATATGACCATCCGTTATTTAGGCATGCTGGATTCCATCTGGGCGCTGATCCTGCCGGGAGCCGTGCCGATTTTCAACGTGGTGCTGATGATGAATTTCTTCCGCACCATTCCCCACGAAATCGAGGAAGCGGCCTTCATTGACGGCGCGGGGCACGTGAAAACGCTGCTGCAAATCTATCTGCCCCTGTCGCTGCCCTCCCTGGCGACGGTAAGCCTGTTCGTGATCGTGAACCATTGGAACAGCTGGTTCGACGGCATCATCTACATGAACCACACCTACAATTATCCCCTGCAAAGCTATCTGCGCACCATCATCATCAACCCTGATCTGCAGTCCATGACCTCCAGCGAACAGCTGGTGATGCGGGAAATCTCCGAGCGCACCTTCAAGGCCGCCCAGATTTTCCTGGGCGCCATCCCGATCCTGTGCGTATATCCTTTCCTGCAGAAATACTTCATGACGGGCCTGACCATGGGCTCTGTGAAGGGATGAAGCAGCATTGTGGAAAAGGCGCCGTGCGGCGGATTCCTGAAAAAATCGGCGTTCCGAGCCTGAGGGCCGGGAACGCCGATTTTTGCTATATCAGCGCGTCAGTATTCAAATTCCCCTTCAAATACATGCGTCGCTTCGCCGGTGAGGATGATTTTTTC
>CACWWM010000181.1 GCA_902764565.1 uncultured Eubacteriales bacterium | reverse complement strand
CCTGCGCATGGTCACCGCCGTGGCCCCGGTGCAGGATCGGGAAACGCCCGTGAGCCTGAAAACCCGCACGCCCATTCCCAAGAAGCTGATCGACGACTGCATGCGCGCCATCATGGCCAAGCCCTTCACCGCGCCCATCGCCGCAGGGGACGTATTGATCCCCGACGTGTGCGGCACCGGCGTGGACGTGATCGCCACCAAAGCGGTGGAGTAAGCCGGCGGGTGAATTGACTTTAAGAACACTTTAAGTCACTTTATTTAAGAGTACAGAGATCAGAGTACAGAGTACAGATTATTTTGCCAATATAATGAATATAGTGGAATGAACGACTATTCAATCTGTACTCTGCACTCTGTACTCTGTTCTCTCCTTCGTTACTTAAAGTGTTCAAAAAAAGGAGGACAGGAAAATGCCTATTGCTCCGATCCTGATGACCCCCGCCTACCGCTTTGGCGCGGCCACGCCCTGGGGCGGGGAAGCCCTGCGCAGCATGTTCCGCAAGGACATTCCCGGCGATCGCACGGGGGAGGCGCTGGAGGTCAGCGCCATTCCCGGCCTGGAAAGCCGGGACCCGGCGGGCAGCACCCTGCCTGAACTGATCGAAAAATACGGGGAAAGGCTGACGGGCAAGGGCTTTGCCCATCCCTTCCCGCTGCTCTTAAAGCTGCTGGACGCCAAGGACACCTTGAGCGTGCAGGTACACCCCAACGACGATTACGCCGCCAGGGTGGAAGGCAAGCTGGGCAAAACCGAGGCCTGGCATATCCTGTTCGCCGCGCCGGGGGCCGAATTGGTGTACGGCGTGAAGGCGGGCACCGATAAGGAAAGCCTGCTGAAAGCGTCCCAGGCCGGGGCTGCGGTGGAAGGGCTTCTCCGCCGGGTGAAGGTGCGCGCGGGGGAAACCTATTATATCCCCGCCGGAATGGTGCACGCCATCGGCGCGGGCATCGTGCTGTATGAGATTCAGCAGAGCAGCGACGTGACCTACCGCTTCTACGATTGGGAACGGAAGGACAAGAACGGCAACAAGCGGGAACTGCACATCCAAAAGGCCGTGGACGTGACGGACGTGAACGCCCAATTGGACGCCGCCGCCGAAACCGAAGTGGAAAAGGGCCGGTTCAGGCTGCTGGACGAGCATTATTTCGGCCTGGATCGCTTTCAGGATTTCGAGGGCGATCTGCCCGCCGATCCCCGGCGTTTCGCCTTCTTTACAGCCGTGAAGGAATGCCGTCTGCAATGGACGAACGGCGTTCTCCGCGTGCCCGCCGGGCGCACCGCCCTGCTGCCCGCCGACGGCTACGGCCTGACCGTGTCCGCCCCCGGCGCGCTCTTAGCTTATCCTACAGTTTTGTGAGAGAAAGAATCAAAAGGCAGATTTCCCCAGAAACTCTCCCCAATGGCGAAAATAGAAAAAATGGTATAAAATGATATTTTTTTAGATAAAATATATCCCACGGCCCTTGCGGGGACGTGGGAATTTTGATATAATAATCGGGGTGAAAGTGAAAAAATGGATTATTTTGATGAATTCGTGCTTCGGGAGCCATCCATTCGCATACAGCGGCACATCCCCTTGGATAAGTACACCACCCTTCGCGTAGGGGGTTCGGCGGATTATTTTGCGGAGCCGGCTTCGGAAAAAGAACTTTCTGCGCTGCTGACCGCCGTGAAGGAAGCGGGAGTGCCGGTGCTGCTCATGGGCAACGGCTCCAATCTGCTGGTGCGGGACGGGGGCTTCCGGGGCCTGGTGATCAGGCTCGGCAAAGCGTTTTCCCGGATCGAGCCGTGGGCGCACGGCCTCAAGGCCCAAGCGGGGGCGCTGCTCAGCGCGCTGGCCAGCGAAGCGGCCAACGCATCTTTGACCGGGCTGGAATTTGCCCAGGGCATTCCCGGCACCGTGGGCGGCGGCGTGTATATGAACGCCGGGGCCTACGGCGGCGAGCTGGGAAAATGCATCGAAAGCGTGACCGTGCTGGATCGCGGCACGGTGCTTGACGTTCCGGGCGGGGATATGCATTTTGGTTATCGGCACAGCCGCGCCATGGAAGAAAACTGGATCGTGCTGGGCGCCCGTTTCCGGCTGGAAAAGGGCGAAAAGGAACAGATCGACGCCGCCATGCGGGATTTTGCCGCCCGGCGGAAGGAAAAGCAGCCCCTGAACTATCCCAGCGCCGGGTCGTTTTTCAAGCGCCCGGAAGGGCACTTTGCCGGGGCGCTGATCGAAAAAGCGGGCCTCAAGGGCAAGCAGGTGGGCGGCGCGCAGGTGAGCGAAAAGCACGCGGGCTTCCTCATCAACGCGGGCGGCGCCTCCGCTGCCGATTTTCTTGCGCTCATGAAGCTGGTACAGGATACGGTGCAGAAGGAATCCGGCGTTTTCCTGGAGCCGGAGGTGCGCATCGTGGGGAACGATCCATGAGCTTTTCCTCCCGCGTAAAAGAAGAACTGCTGCGCGTGGTGCCGGAAAAGCATTGCTGCATGCTGTCGGAGCTGAGCGCCCTTACCCAGACCTGCGCTTCTCTGCGGCTCATGGGCGGGGGCCGGGCGCGGGTGATTTATGAAACGGAAAACCCCGCCCTGGCCAAGCGCATTTTCCTGCTGCTCAAGCGGCGCATGGAAATTACGCCCCTGCTGGAATTCAACCGCCACAAACGGCTGGGCGGCAGACGGCTGTCCATTTTAACGGTGCCGGAGGCGGAAAGCACGCGGCTGCTGGTGGCGCTGCGCATGCTGCAGGAGAGCGAAGGCGGCACGGTGTTCAAGGGCGTGCCCCGGGCGGCGCTCACCCGGCGCTGCTGCCGGGCGGCGTTTGTGCGGGCTGCGTTTTTGGGGGCGGGCAGCGTCACGTCCCCCGATCAGGAATATCATCTGGAATTTGTCACCACCGGGGGCCACGCGGACGCGCTGATGAAGATGCTGGAAAAAAGCGGCATCCAGCCCCGCGTGACCAAGCGCCGGGACACCGACGTGGTGTACCTGCGCCGGGGAGACGACGTGGTTTCCTGCCTTGCGCTCATGGGGGCCCACGGCGCTCTGCTGGATATGGAAAACACCCGCATTTCCCGGGACGCCCGCAACCAGGCCAACCGGGCGCGGAACTGCGACGAAGCCAACCTGAAAAAGCAATTGTCCACAGGGGAAAAGCAGGCCCGGGCCATCACGGCCTATTCCCTGGCCCACAGCCTGGGCGGTCTGCCGCCGCTTTTGCAGGAGCTGGGCAGGATTCGGATGCTGCACCCCGAAGCATCCCTGGAAGAACTGGGCCAGATGCTGGCAAAGCCCATCGGCAAATCCGGCGTCAATCACCGGATGCGCGCCCTGATGACCTGTATAAGTAACGATGCATCCACCGAAGAACCGGAAGAAGCTGGGGATCAGGGGGGGGATTGTCAAGGGGGCGCCCCTTGACTGAAATCCGCACCGGCGGCGTGTACGCCGGGAGGACGAAAAATTTCTGTAAGGAGCGCAGACGACTGAAAGAAATTTTTCTACCTTGTGGTTTTTCCGCCCGGAAATTCCGAAGGAATTTCAGGAAAAACCGAGGGGGTTCCCGAAAGGGGGAAGAATTCCCCCTTTCGCACCATTCAGCGAAGCTGAATGGGATGACAAAAGATTGGGGATGGAAACGATGATCAAGCAAACGCTGGATTTATCGGGCGTAACACCCTTCAACCGCACCCAGATTGAGCATTTGGTGCATATCGCGGGGGAATTTACGTCCCGGATCATTTTTGAGCACCGCAACCGCACCATCAACGGCAAGTCCATGCTGGGCATCCTGTCCTTGGGCGTGACCGAGCATGAGCCGGTGGTCATGATCGTGGACGGGGAGGACGAGGAAAAGGCCTTCGAGGCCATGAAAACCCTGCTGGACAACGGGGTTGCCCCGCCCAAGGGAACGGCAGACGCGGAGCAATTGATGCAGGTGATCAAGGATCGCTACCATACGATCCTCCAGGAGAATTTGCTGGGTATTTATCTGCATGGGTCGCTGGCGGCGGGCTGCTTCCAGTGGGAACGCAGCGATATCGATTTCCTGGTGGTGGTGCACCGGCCCCTGTCGGTGGAAAAGAAAATCGCCCTGGTGGAAACGCTGTACAGCCTGTCTCCCGACGCGCCGCCCGCGGGCTTTGAAATGAGCGTCATTTTAGAGAAATACTGCCGGAACATCCCCTTCCCCATTCCCTATGAGCTGCACTATTCCAACCACTGGAAGCGGGATTACGAACGGGATCCCCGGGGCTTTTGCAGCAGCTCCAACGGGGTGGACCCCGACCTGACGGCCCATATCCTGAACCTGTACGCCCACGGCGAGGCGGTGCACGGCCCCGCCATTCCCCGGGTGTTCGATCAGGTGAAGCGGGAAGACGCCCTCCGCGCCATCCGCATGGACGTGGAGGACGCGGAAAGCCATCTGCACGAAAACCCGGTGTATTTCGTTTTGAATCTGGCCCGGGCGGTGGCCTATTGCCGCAAGGGCAAGGTGCTGAGCAAAAAAGAGGGCGGCGAATGGGCCCTGCGCCGTATGTCCACATCGCACCAGCGGGTGATCCAGGCCGCCCTGAACGCTTACGAAACGGGCCTGGGCATGAGCTACGACGCGGGCCAGGCGGAGGATTTCTGCTACGACGCGCTGGAAGAAATCCGGAAAGCGGAGTAGCGCGCTTTTCTGAACACTGTTTTTCCGTTTAACAAAAAAATCAGGCGGCAGTCCCATCGTATTGAGGACTGCCGCCTGTTTCTGCATCGTTTTCAGATCAGCACCCGATCCAGCAGGGCCGCGCCGATGATGCCCGCGTCGTTGCCCAAAGCGGCGGGAATAATGGCCGGGCCGCCAATCACGTCGTAGCTGTAGGTGGTCTGCTTCACTTCTTCCCGGAGCGGATCGAACAGCAGGTCGCCCGCGCCGCTGACGCCGCCGCCGATGACCACGATTTCGGGGCGCAGGATGGTGGTCAGGCTGCCGATGCCGATGGCCAGGGTGTGGATATATTTTTTCAGAATGCTCTTGGCGCAGGGATCGCCCTCCCGCACTGCGTCAAACAGCATGCGGGCGTTGCCCTTGCCGCCGTTTTCGGCGATCAT
>CACWWM010000180.1:3237-8345 GCA_902764565.1 uncultured Eubacteriales bacterium | reverse complement strand
CATCAACGGCCAGTATTGGGGCCATTACAATCTGCGGGAAAAGATCAACAAGTATTTTGTTGCCCAGTGGGAGGGCGTGACGGACGAAAAAGAGATTGACAGCATCGACATCCTGGCCCGCACTGGGCGGGACGAGTTTCTGCAGAACGGCAGCAACGAGGATTGGCTGGCCCTGTGCGATTTCTGCAAAACCAAGGACCTGAACGTGCCGGAGAATCTGCAATACGTGACCGAACGGCTGGATATCGACAGTCTGTTCACCCACACGGCTTTTGAAATCATTATCGGCAACAACGATTTCACCAACGTGCGGGTGTACCGGGTGCCGGGGGGAAAGTGGAAGTATCTGCTGTTCGACGTGGAGGCGGGCTTCCTGTCCATGGAATCGGGGCCCATGAATTACTACATCAAAAAGGTGAACGACAAGGTGCAGGGCTTCCGCCACGAACCGCTGGCGGCGCTGCTGAACGTGCCGGAAATGAAAGCGGCGTTCCTGACCCGGTTCGCGGAGGTGCTGGAGCTTTCCTTCCAATGGCCGTATGTGGAGGCCCATTTCGCGCCCTGGGAAGAAACGCTGGAAACCCTGCTGCCCCGGCATTTGGAGCGCTGGCCCCATTTTTCCCTGAAAGCCTGGCGGCAGAACGTGGACGCGGTGAAATATTACGCCCGCATGCGGCCCGTCAAAATCGCGGCCCTGCTGCAAAAGCACATGAAGCTCACCGACGCGGAAGTGGAGCAATATTTCGGAGAAACGCAGCGGCTGCTGGAAGGGCTGAACATACTGAAATGAGGACGCTGGAGGAGTTAAAGGGCATCGGCAAGGCCCGGCTGGAAACCATGCGGGCGGCAGGCATCCGCACGCTGGCCGATCTTTTGCTGACCCTGCCCGTGCGCTACCAGGATACGTCCACGGTCACGCCCCTTTCTCAAGCCGCTCCCGGTATGGAAATCTGCGTGTCCGGCTATCCCAAGGCCGCGCCGCGCCTGAGCCGCTTTCATGGGCTCACCTCCGTCACCCTGCGCCTGTGCGACGAAACGGGCAGCCTGCCCATCGTCTGGTTCAATCAGCCCTGGCTGCAAACCCAGATCGGCCCGGAAACGGCCCTGACCCTGTACGGCAGGGTGGATCGGGACAAGCAGGGCCGCGTGCGTATGGTCAGTCCCCAAATCGTGAAGGAACGGGGCATTTTGCCCGTGTACCGGGCGCTGTCCGGCATCCCGCCCAAAACCATGCGGGAAATGATGCGGCAGGCCCTCACCCAATTGGAGGACTGCTGCCCCGAAACCCTGCCGGATATCCTGCGGGTGAAATACCGCCTGTGCGAAAGGAACTTCGCCCTGCGGCAGGCCCATTTCCCGGAAACGAAGGACAATTTGGCCATTGCCCTGCGGCGGGTGTCCTTTGAAGGGATGCTGCTGTATCAGGCCGCCGCCGCCGCTCTGCGGGGGGAGCGGGCCAAAGGCATCGTGATCGGCGTGCCGGAAAAAGCGGTGGACGCTTACTGGTCCTCCCTGCCCTTCCCGCCCACCGGGGCGCAGAAGCGCGTGCTTTCCGAAATCGCCGCCGATTTGGCCGCCCCCTCCGCCATGGGCCGCATGATCCAGGGGGACGTGGGCTGCGGCAAAACGGCCCTGGCCTTCGGGGCCATGGCGCTGACCGCCCAGGCGGGGTATCAGTGCGCTTTGATGGCCCCCACGGAAATTCTGGCCCGGCAGCATCTGGAAAGCGCAAAAAAAATCCTGGAGCCCCTGGGCGTTTCCTGCGGCCTGCTGCTGGGCGGCATGAAGGCCAAGGAACGGCGGGAAGCGCTGGAAAGCATCGCCTCCGGCCAATGGCAGGCGGTGATCGGCACCCACGCCCTGATTTCCGAAGGGGTGGAATACAAGAATCTGGGCCTGGTGGTGACGGACGAGCAGCACCGCTTCGGCGTGCGCCAGCGGCGGCTGCTCAGCAAAAAAGCGGCGGAAAGCGAAGCCGCGCCCAACGAGCTGGTCATGTCCGCCACGCCCATTCCCCGTACCCTGGCCCTGGTGCTGTACGGCGATCTGGATTTATCGGTGGTGGACGAGCTGCCGCCGGGCCGCACGCCGGTGAAAACCCGCCTGGTGCCGGAGGAAAAGCGGGACGGGCTGTATGATTTCATCCGCAGGGAAGCGGCCCAGGGGCGGCAGACCTACATCGTGTGCCCCCTGGTGGAGGAAAGCGAGCAGATCGACGCCCGCAGCGCTCAGGAGACTTACGCGGAGCTGTGCACCGGCCCCTTGTCCGATCTGCGCCTTGGCCTCACCTTCGGGGAGCAGGACGCCGCCGAAAAGGACGAAACCATCCGCCGCTTTGCCCAGGGGGAGCTGGACGTGCTGGTGTCCACCACGGTGATCGAGGTGGGCGTCAACGTGCCAAACGCCACGGTCATGGTGATCGAGAACGCCGACCGCTTCGGCCTTTCCCAGCTTCATCAGCTTCGGGGCCGGGTGGGCCGGGGGGCGAAGGAAAGCTGGTGCTTCCTCATGGCCGCGCCCAACGAACGCTTAAAAACGCTGTGCGAAACGGGCGACGGCTTCAGGATCGCCCAGAAGGATTTGGAGCTTCGCGGTCCCGGCGATTTCCTGGGCACCCGCCAGCACGGGGATACCCTGATCCCCGGCATGGCCTTGGGTGCGGACGTGCAGATGCTGGAGGAAACCTCCAATTGCTTAAAGTGGCTGCGTTCTCCCGGTTACGAGGAGGAATGGGGGCAGGTGAAGCAAAGCGCCCAGGCGGCGTTCAGCCGGGTAATGGACGAAATCGCCATGAATTGAATCGACTGAAAAGAAGACGGAGGGGATCAGACGATGAAGAAAAAATTCGATTGGGGCATTCTGCTGCTGATTGCCGTGTATCTTGTGTTTGGTGTGGCAATCCTCATCGCGTTCACGCCCATGCAGCAGCAACAGCAGGATTTTCCCGCCGAGGAAACAATCCGCGCTTCGTTCGATCAGCATTTTGAAGCGTTTGATCAGGTATCCCGCGTGCTGTGGGAGCATCCGGAATATTTTGACGACCTGTATGAAAAAACGGAAGTGCGTGCGCTGATGCCGAATACCCAGGACGCCCTGGAAGAAGGGAACGAAGCCGGATATCTGCCCGAAGCGGCATGGAACCAGCTCAAAACCCTGTGCGAAATCGTCCACCCTTATGAAATCGCCCTGCGCAGCCGGGGCGGCGTAAACGCCGTGCAATGGTTCTTTACCGTGGAGGACGCCACGCAAGGCGAATACGCGCTGATCCTGTATTATATTCACGCGCTGGACGCCTCCGCGCCTGAAAAAGAGCAGGCCGCCATCAATGACGCGATTTCGTATTTGGGCCGGTATACCCCCCTTTCCCCCATGGAAGGAAAGGCTTTCTGGTATGAATCCGTCACCTCGCCGGGCAGCGACGTGGAAGCGCCCATGCCCGCCCCGCCCAAGGACGAATAATTTCTTTTCATTTGGTGATAGAAGCGCCGGAAAAGCCGAAGGAAGGGAGGAAAGCCCATGCTGGAAATCTTGGGCGGCAATCAGGAAGCCCTGCGCCGGGAGCTGCTGCGCATGGCGGCCCCGGGCGGGCGGATGCTGGTGATCGTGCCGGAGCAGTATACGCTGCAGACCGAACGGGAGCTCATGGACGGCCTGAACCTGCCCGGTTTTTTCGATCTGGAAGTGCTGTCCCCCTCCCGGCTCACGGAACGGGTATTCGCCCTGGCGGGCTCCGGCGGGCAGGTGCGCATCGACGCCCGGGGCAAACAGCTGACCCTGGCCCGGGCTTTGCTGAAATGCAAAAAAGACCTGAAATACTATGAAAGCGCCGTAGACCGGCAGGGCTTTATCGAGCGCATCGGCAGCCTGATCGCCACCTTCAAGCAGGCCCAGGTGACCCCCGAGGCCCTGCGCGCCCACGCGGATGCGATGCCGGAGGGCGCGTCCAGGGATAAACTGACTGATCTTGCCCTGCTGTATGCAGAATACGAAAACCGCCTGTCCGGCCAGTTTGTGGACGGGGAGGACGTGCTGGACGATATGCTGCGCCGTCTGCCGGAAAGCGGCATCAGCCGGGACGCCCGCACGGCGGTGTACGGCTTCGACGTGCTCACCGGGCAGATGAACCGGCTGCTGATCGCCCTGGCCCGGCAGAGCGAGGACGTGCGGGTGCTGATCGTGATGGGCCAGGACGATGCCTTCGCCCCCGTGCGGGACAGCGTAAGCCGTCTGCAAAAGGAAGCGAACGAAGCGGGCGTTTCCTGCCGCCTGACCCTGCTGCCCTTTGATTACGCGGGGCAAACCGCTCCGCTTTCCCATCTTTCACAGGAATATCTGCGCAATCCGCCCCAAATCTGGCAGGGGGTGCCCTCCGGCCTTCGGCTCTACGCCGCGCCCAATCCCTATTTCGAGGCCCACTTCGCCGCCCAGGAAATGGTGCTGCTCCATGAGCAGGGCGTTGATTTTGGCGATATGGCCGCAGCCATGGGCGATCCCGGCTTTGCCGGAGTGCTGGCCGCGGTGCTGCGTTCCTACCGCATCCCAGCCTATGTAGCCCGGAAGCTGCCCATCGTTACCCACGGGGCCGTGAGATTCCTGCTTTCTTCCCTGCGGGCCGTGGCGGAGGGGTACGGCCCGCAGGAAATGCTTTCCGTCATCAAGTCCGGCTACGCTCCCATCACACAGGAGGACGCCTGGAACCTGGAAAACTACATCCTGTCCTACGGCATCCGGGGTAAGCTGTGGCTTTCCCCCTTTGCCCGGGGCAGCGCGGAGACGTGCGCCCAGGTGGAGGATGCCCGTCAGGCCCTCATAGAGCCCTTGCAGGCCCTGCGCCAGGCATTCAAAGAGGCGGAAAACGCGGGGCAAACCCTGGCCGCCGTGTACGATTACCTGACCGCCACGGGGCTGTATGAACGGCTGACCGCCCAGGTGGACGCGCTGCTTGCCCACGATATGGCGGCGGAAGCCACCCAGAGCCAGCAGGTGTGGGAAGCCCTGATCCAGCTTTTATCCCAGGCCCACGCATTGCTTGCCGACAGCCGGGTATCCCCCCGGCAGCTTTCCTCCTGGCTGGAAGCGGGACTGGAAGCCTGCGAGCTTTCCTCCCT
>CACWWM010000180.1:0-3184 GCA_902764565.1 uncultured Eubacteriales bacterium | reverse complement strand
CCCGGCCTGCTCTCCCCCCAGGAAAAGGAGGAAGCGGAAAAATCCCTGCACGCCTATTTATCCCTGGACGAGGACGGCCAGGATGCCCTGGCCCGGCTGGACGTATGGAAAACCCTGTCCAGCCCCACGGAATACCTGTTCCTTTCCCGGGCCCAGGCCACCCAGGACGGCGGGGCCCTGCGCCCCTTCGCCGGGCTTGTCCAGATCCGCGCCCTTTTCCCCGGCCTGGTGGAAGAGGGCGGCGTGACCCAGCGGGCTGCGGCGGCCTTTCCCCTGGCCCCCCGGCCCACGCTGAACGCTATGGGCGCGAAAATGCGGGAAGGGCCTTTGGAAGGCGAATGGCGGGAAGCCTGGCGGTATCTGAGCCAGGCGGAGGAAACGAAAACGGAAGCCATGGCACTGCTTTCCGCCTTTGAACCGGAAACCAACGCTCCGCCCCTGCCCCCGGAGGTAACCCAGGCCCTGTTTATGGAGCGCACCATGTCGGTGAGCCGGCTGGAGAGCTTCGCGGTCTGCCCCTACCGGCATTTCGTGGAGCAGGGATTATCTCCTAAACCCCGGAAGGAATGGACGCTGACACCCATCGACGCGGGGAACTTTTACCACAGTGCCCTGGAGGGCTTCACCCGCCTGCTGCCCACCATTCCCCATTGGCCGAAAATCGACAAAAAGACCTGCGACGCCATGGTGGATCAGGCGGCGGAACCGCTGTTTGAGCAGCTTTTGTCCGGCGTCATGGGCGACAGCGCCCGCATGCGCGCCCAGGGGGAAAAATACCGCCGGGTGCTGAAACGGGTGGCCTGGACGTTTACCCGTGGGGCTAAGCAGAGCGCTTTTTCGCCCCAGAGCGCCGAAGTGAAATTCGGCTACGGGGAGGGCACCCCCCCGGTGGCGCTGACCCTCAAGGACGGCTCCACCGTGTACGTGCGCGGCATCATTGACCGCATCGACCGCTACGAGGGCGACGCGGGGGTGTACCTGCGGGTGGTGGACTACAAATCCGGCACGGAAAAACTGGACGCCGCCCGGATATTCTGGGGAACGCAGCTGCAATTGCTCTTGTACCTCCGGGCCGCCCTGTCCCAGGAGGAAAACGCCCAGCCCGCCGGAGCCTTTTACATGCGGGTGGCCGATCCCCTGGAGGCCGACCGGGAGGACACTGCCCAGGTGGAGGACGCCCTGGCCCGGGCCCTGTGCCTGCGGGGCGTGGCGCTCAAGGACGCCGCCATCCTGCGGGCCATGGACGACGGCAGCCCGCCCCTGACCTTGCCCAAGGTGCTCACCGCCAGCGGGGACTTCGATCAGCGGGCCATGCTGGCCAATTTAGAAGATATGAAAGCCCTGATCGGCCACGCCAGTCAAATGGCCGCCCAATGGGCCGAAAAAATGCGGGCGGGCGAAATCGACGCTTCCCCGCTGTGCGATCAAAAGCTGAAAGGCCCCTGCGAATACTGCGATTACGCCGCCATCTGCCGCCGGGACGTATCCCGCGCCCCGGAAAACGCAAGGCGCATGCAGGAAATGCACTTCGACGCGCTGTTGGAGGAAATCAACAAGCGCAAAGCGTAACCATCAAAGGGACTGCCTTGCGGCAGTCCCTCTTTTTTCCCATGAGCGGCCAAGGCCCGCTTTCAGGGTTGTATGAACGTTTTCAGAATTTCAGCATGTAGGTGCTCACATAGCCCTGCACGCCTTCGATTTCCACCTTGCACCAGTTTTCGCCCTTTTCCAGCACCGTGACAGCGGTGCCCACGGGATAGGCCTTGATGATTTTGGTTTTCATGCCGGGATACAGGCGGAAGTTCACCACGCTGCCGCCGTTGATGTTTTTCATCACCGCCTGCACAGGGGTGGACAGGGGCGTGGTGTAGGACGGCGCTTTGGCGGAAGCCAGATAGGCGCTGGACATGTAGCCCTCCTTCTCGCCCACCTTCACCTTATGCCAGCCGCTACCACGCTGGAGCACGGTAACGGCGGTGCCGATGGGGAAGGAAGTGATGATGGCGGCGCCGGTGCTGGGGCCTTCCCGCAGGTTCAGGCCGATGCCGGTGTTGGTGCGCACGTACAGGGTGGAGCCGGCCGCGCCGAAGCTCAGGTATTTGGTCATCATGTAGCCTTCTTTTCCGGCCACCTTTACCTTGCTCCAGGTATCGCCCTTGGACGTGACCTCGATCCAGGTGCCCGTGCCGTACTGGCCCAGCACCTTGGCCTGCAGGGAAGCTGTCTTACGCAGATTCAGCCCGCCGCCCTTTACGGTGGCGTATTCGCTGGCCAGGCCGGCGGCAGGCACGGCGAAGCACAGCGCGCCCGCCAGCACGGCGCTGAGGATGCGATGGGATTTGCGGTTGTTCATGGGGAATTCCTCCTTTGGTATATCTTTGTTCCGGCCTTGGCCGTACACTACATTGACGGAAAGCATCCCCTTCGTTCATCCGCAAAAAGATGCCAATATATGGCAGAGAAATCCCCGTTTACCAGACATTTCCTGACGCTTTTCTCTTCCGTTTCTCTCATCCCGCGCAGGGCCTGTGTTTGAGCCATCTTCCTTTTTCTGACATTACCATGTATTTCCATTCTGTAAACAAATATTTTTCCAACATTTCGACAATACTTTACAAAATACGATCCATATCGTATAATCAGCAGCAGAAAAACCGTTAGTTTGCTGAAAGGTGGATGCAGGAATGGTGGATTATGAAAAAATGGGCAAGCGCATCAAATACAAGCGCCAGTCCAAAAATATGAACCAGGAGGAAATCGCCAAACGGGTGCAGATTTCCCCCTCCTTTTACGGAAATATCGAGCGCGGCAACCGGGTGCCCAGCGTGGATACCCTGGTAGCCATCGCCAACGCCCTGGAGGTGGGCACGGATTTTCTGCTGGCCGACAGCCTGGCGATCGCGAACCGCCAGCGCACGGAGCAGGAAACCCGCCTGCTCACCCGGTTCCTTCGGGATCGGGTGGAAGAATTGATCTACGACGACGCCCAGATCGAGGACGATCCGCCGCCGGAGTTTTGACGCCGAAATTTGGGCACATAAAAATGCGGACGATCATCGCCCGCATTTTTGTTTAAGCTTTGAGCCTTCTTCAGCCAACGGTAATCACATGCCGCCGGGTAATGCTTTCGCCCTTTTCCAGGCGCATGAAGCCGGGTTTCTGGTCGATGGCGGCGGGGGCGTCC
>CACWWM010000179.1 GCA_902764565.1 uncultured Eubacteriales bacterium | reverse complement strand
GTGTTTTGTGGCTCTGGTTGTAGCCCAGCGCCTGGGCGTCGACCTCCACGCAGTACACGCCGCTTTCCAGCGTGTCGGTGCTGAAGGAAGTCGCTCCTGCTCTGTTCTGGCCGTTTCCGGCAACCCAACGGCCGTCCCACACCGGGTGTACCCAGTAGTTGAAGTTTTCGGCGCTGTTAGGGCCGCTGAAGGTCAGGGTGATGTCATCGCCCACATAAGCCTTTTCCGTCGAAATGGAAGCGACAACCGGGTCCAGATCGCCGTGTTCCGCCGTCACGGTCACGTTCACCGTGCCGATCAGTTCTCTCCATTCGTCGTCGCCGTTTTCATCCTCGATGCGGTTTCCTTCCTCATCCCAGAAGCCGCCGCAGGCATAGGCTTCCAGGGTGTAGGAACCCGCCTCGTTGGCACGCCAGGAATCCATGAGCATGCCGTTCCAGTTATTGTTCCTGTCCTCGTACCATCCTTCATCGTCTTCCCTGTAAATCTCCACGCCGTACCATTCGGCATCGGAGTGGTACGCGACCAGCTGCATTTCCTCATAGGTTTGAACCGTCAGATACTCCGAATCGCCGTTGACCGTGAAGAGCTTGACAGCTTCTTCCGGTTCTTCCGGCTTTTCGCCCAGCTCAAATTCAATCCGGCTTGACCTACCGCTGTAGCCTTCGCCGTCCGCGCCGATTTCCAGCTGATACCGGCAGCCGCCATCCAAATTATAGGTATAAATGCTGTTCAAACCGCTGTGAACGTCGTAATGGTACTCCTGGTCGATCCGATCCCACCAGGGATCCCCGTTTTCGTTCCAGCGCTGCACATACAGATTGCAGTAGAACCAGCCGTTTTCAACAGGCTGGGCTTCCCCGCCCTCGGGATCCAGCACCATGGGGGCCGCATCCGCGATCAAAAAGGAAACGCTGTCGCCCCAGGGAATCATGCTGCTGCCGCCTTCGTCCATTTCCGGATTCTCAATGGAGCATTCCGGCGCAGACATTTTGCCGTAGGGGCTGTACACGTTCAGGCGGATCAGATTGCTCTTTCTGGTCCAGTTCACATCCTTGTTCCAGTCAAAGCCTTCCCAGCCGTATTCATTCAGCGCTTCAAAGTCGATTTCGTCGTCGGTGCCTTCGGCGTAAATCAAAATTTCGCTGTCGCCAAAGCCCCAATCCCAGGTAAAGCGATCATCGCCCCGCCAGTATTCCCAGTGATCCCCGTTCAGGATGCGGATGGCGGTGGGCCGCTTGCCTTCATATGCTACTCTCACGCCCAGTTCGGCGCTGGAAAGCGCTTCCTGATCCTCGTCAAAGGAGCCGTTCACCGTCAGGATCAGGTCCTGCTCCATGGCAGTTTCATCCGTCACCAGGAAGCGGAATTCCGTTCCGCCCACTTCGCAGCCGTACTTCATGCCAAACAGCCTGATCCAGTATAGTCCGCCAGCCTCAAACCGATCCTTGGAGATCATAAGCGTTCCCTGGCCGTCCACAATATCTTCCGTCATGGCGCTGCCAATAAACCCATCCCCGTCCACGCGGAACAGGGAGGCTTCAATCCAATCAGGCATTTCTTCGTCTTCGGAAGCCTCCGCGTAAAGGTTCAGGATCAAGTCCTGCCCGGCGGGGAAGGTGGAGAACGCCTTCACATGGGGCGCAGCCACCTGTCCGTTGGCGTTTACGGTGAATTCCCAGATTTCCGGGTGATCCTCGCGGACGAACGCACCGTTTTCGCCGAATTGCATGATGCGGGCGTCCACCACGAAGGTGCCGCTTTGCCAGATGACAGCGTCGTTGTCCCAGTAATCGTAGAAATCGCCCATTTCTGCGTAGACGACGTTATCCTCGCCGCCCTTTTCCCGGATGCGGATCTGCATAAAACCGTCGATATCGTCCGGATTCGTGTAATGGGCGAACACGCGCAGGGACTGGCCAATGATATACTCTCTTTCCATGGTGACGATGATATCGCAGTCTGTGGCCGCTTCCGTCACATGGATGGGAATGGTGATTTCCGCGTCCTTTTGGGGACAGCCAAACCGGACGGCGCATACGTGTACTTCATAGTCCTGCCCGGCCTGGCAGCGCGGCACCGTCAGGGGCACGCGGGTGGTCTGCCCGTCGGACAGGTTTACCCAATGGCTGTCCGCAAGCCAGTTGCCGTTTTCCCACTGGCCGATGTACAGGCCGAAGAAATTCACGTCCATGTTTTCCACGTCCACATACAGCATCCCATCCCGGGCTACGATAAAGCGTCCGGTCTCTTCATCATACACGTTGTCGGTATGAGATACGGTATAGACCACGTCTTCTTCGATTTCCCCGTCGAAGCCCACCTGAATGGTGAAGGGGCTGCTGAGATACGTGGCGCCGTCGGGCATTTCCGCTTCGGCCACCAGGATTTTGCTGAAGTCCTGGGGCTGCCCCACGCCGATCCAGCTGAATTCGCCTGCCCCATAGTCGCCGGGCCAGACAACCTCAAAAATATTGTCGTCATTCAGTTCTTCTTCGCCGGTATCCAGCTGGTGAACGCGCACGAGGTTCGCCCCCGGCGCGGTCGCTGCCAGCTGCATCCACTGATTCAGCTTGATGGACGCGCCGGAGCCGTCGCCGTTTGGCACAACGAAATCCTCGTTCCACGGGGAGAGGCCCAGCACCGGGGAAACTGTATATGCGGCGGCATTGGTGAAAGAAATGAGCTGCTGGTTCGCCATGGCGACCACCGAGCATTCATATTCGCCCACCGGCCACAGCCGGTTTTGCTCCTCGCCGTAAGCCGGGGCCTTTATGGTAAGGCTGTTCCCGGGGGTCATGTACCGGGCCGGCTGTTCCCCGAAGTCCGGGCGTTTCACATACACGACGTAAGCGTCCGCGCCCTCTACCGCGTCCCATTCCAGGGTAAAGTCCTCCTCAAACATCGAGGGGCCTTCCGCCGTCATGCCCGTCAATTCCGCCGTGGCAGTCAGGGAAAGATCGTAGTTGAACACGATCTTCTGCCACGGATCGTCTTCGCCGATCCGGTAGAACATCACGTCCGCGCTGTAATCCCCGCTGGAAGGCGGCGTGGTGACGATGAAATATCCGTTGTCATCCTGGTACCAATAGTCCAGCGACGTGGGATACCATTCGCCCTCCTCCGGCTCTGCGACAGAGGTATCTACACCCCATCCCATCAGGAAGGAGTTCAGATTCGTATCCGCGTACAGCTTGTAGTAGTACGCGCCGCTGACCGCGCCATTTTGGATTTCGGCGTTGCTCACGGTGATCGTGAGATGGTCGTCCGCCAATGCCGCGCACGTGCACAGGCATAACGTCAGACACAACGCGAAGGCAACCAGCCATTTTCTCATGGGATGTATCCTCCTTTTCCGGAAAACAATGATCGTTCGTCGGTTTGTACTTGCTGTTTTGTTTCGATTCTCAAATGTAATTTCATTTTACCATTTATTTGTAAAAAATGCAATAAAAAACCGAAGCGAAAAACCCGCCCCGGCAATCAGAAAAACCGTATTATTCATTTTTCGGAAACAGGCCCGCACCGTTTGCCCGTGTTCAAATCCATTACGGAATCCCGCTCCACCAGCCAGCCGCCCACCGACGTGCGAAGAGGGCCTTCCATGCCCTCCCGCATGCGGGTTTGCAGCCGCCGCACCGTTTCCTGGGCCATGCGCTGCTGATCCACCGCGTAGGTAGTGATGGGCCTTTTGTTCACGCCGCCGTAGGCCGCGTTGTCGAACCCGGTCACGGACACGTCCTCCGGCACCCGATAGCCCCGCTTTTCCAGCGCGGCAATGATCCGATAGGCCAGCATATCGTTATTGCACACCAGGGCGGTGGGTATGGGCTCGGGCAGGGGAAAATCGTCCAGGTAATTCACGCTGTCCAGCATGTCCGGAATGATCCAGTGCTCCCGCACCGTCAGATTGGCCAGGGACATGGCCCGCAGATACCCGCTGTACCGATCCATGATGCTGGTGGTGCGGTGCACGTTGCCCACAAAGCCGATGCTTTTGTGCCCGTGCTCGATCAGATAGCGCGTCAGCTGATAGCAGCCGCTCTGCCCGTCGCTCACCACCGCGTCCACGTCCGGCCCGTCCAGGCTGAAATCCAGCAGCACCACGGGACGGCCCGTGTCCATGATGGCAGTCACGTAATCCGCGGAAAACTGGCCCAGCAGCACGAACCCGTCCGCCCGTCCGAGCACGGCGGCGGGAGGCAGCTTCTGCTCCCGTTCCTCTTCTTCCGATACGATCTCCAGCGCTCCCAGCATCCCCGCCTCGTTCAGCTCCCGCTGGAGCGCCCGGTACAGATCGGCATAAAAACAGGGCAGGGTGAAAAAGCGATCCGCCGTCAAAATGCTGATCAGCGCGTCCCGCCCCGCGATTTCCGGCGGCGTGACGTAATGATACCCCATCTTCCGCGCGGTTTCGATGATCTTTTCCCGCACCGCGTCGCTGACGCCTTCCTTGCCGCCCAGCGCTTTGGAGATCGTCACCGTGCTGACCCCCAGCGCCGCTCCGATGTCCCGCATGGTTACGTTTTTCTTCATGCCGTTCCTCATTTACTTAACGGTTAAAGTAATTTTTCTTTCTACGCAAGTATACCACACAAAGCAGTCGTTCGCAAGAAAAACGCGCTTATGCACGAATTCATTGGGGCCTCCGCGGCCCCAGTTCCGCAGGCTCAATAGCCGCAAGTGAGGGTCCAGGGGCGTCACGCCCCTGGCGCGGGTCTGGGCGCGCGGAGCGCCCAGCGTTTCCTTCCACCACGTCCAGGGCGAAAACGTTTACCCAGCGTGCCCCCTTGGGATACAATTCGTTATCCTTGGGCACGTCGATCTGGCACAGGAAGCGCGCGCCCAGCTTTTCGCAGACCCGGCGGGAAGGAGCGTTCCCCACGTCGTTGGTGATAAGGGCGGTGCGCATACCGTGGGCGCGCATGACAGGAAACAGCAGGCGGCAGGCAGCCCCGGCGTAGCCCTGGCCCCGGTAGGGTGCGTCCACGCCATAGCCGATCTGGCCGCCGTAGAGCAGGGAATCGGGGTAGCCGATGCGCAGGCTGACGTGGCCCACATGCTGGCCGCCTGCCATGATTTCAAATTGATAAGCGGGCACGTAGCGCTTCTCGGGGTT
>CACWWM010000178.1 GCA_902764565.1 uncultured Eubacteriales bacterium | reverse complement strand
TTCGTATTCCTCAGCGGCAGACGGAAGTTGTCGCCTCTTCCCAAATAAAGAAAATCCGCCTATTGAGGTCCAGGGGCCGAAGGCCCTTGGTTCAGGGGTTTAGGGGACGAACCGCCGATGACCGCCTGTGGCGGAAATCTCATCGGCGGTGAGATCAGGCGAAAAGGAGCAATCTCCCCTTCATGGGGAGTTGCGACTATTGAGCCTGCGGAACTGGGGCTGATAGCCCCAGGGTGCCTCCGTTGAAAAACTGCCGCCCGGGGAAACGGGCGGCAGGTAAGGAACAGGCGCGGATTATTTGATAATTTCGCCCATGGTGCCGTTGACGGCGCAGGCGGCGTTGGATTCGTCGGTATCGATATGCATCGCCAGGGAGAACTTGGGGCTGACGTTGACGGCGCAGGCGGCGTTGGATTCGTCGGTATCGATATGCATCGCCAGGGAGAACTTGGGGCTGACGCGGACGACCACTTCGCCGAAGACCAGTTCACGGCCCTTGACGGGGGGGATGATCTTAACGGAAACCACGTCCTTATCCTTCACGCCGAACTGTTCGGCGTCGGCGGGGGTCATATGGATGTGACGCTTGGCGGCGATAACGCCCTGGGCCAGCTCCACTTCGCCGCAGGGGCCCACCAGCTTGCAGGCGCCGGAACCGGCCACGTCGCCGGATTCGCGCACGGGCGCGGTCACGCCGATGGAGCGGGCGTCGGTGAGCGCCAGCTCAACCTGGTTTTCAGGCCGCACAGGCCCAAGGATGCGGACGCGCTTGATGGTGTTCTTGGGGCCGACCACGTCCACCTGCTCTTCGCTGGCGAACTGTCCGGGCTGGCTCAGATCCTTGATGGGCTTCAGGGTATGGCCCGCGCCGAAGAGGATCTCCAGCGTTTCCTGGGTTACGTGTACGTGACGGGCGGAGGTTTCCACGATGAACTGGCTCATTTGTTTTTCCTTCTTTCCCTCTGAAAATAGCCGGTCAATGAACCGACGGGTATTTCGTTTTCTATTATAACAGGTTTTTGCGGTTTTGCAAGGAAAGAGTTTTTCTTATAGAGTGGAGAGCGAAGTGTTGAGAGTGGAGATTTAATTGTCAATATGAACCGCAATCAAGACATCCCAACTATATAAATCTCAACTCTCCGCTCTCAACTCTCAACTCTCAGGTTTCCTCTTTCAGCTCGCCAGCGGGTTTTTTTTCTTTGTCTCGCACGGCCCTTGATTCCAGGAAAGCGCTCAGGCCCTTTTTCGCTTCCTGCCACACGTTTTCGCCGCCCATTTTCAGCAGCTTTGTCACGATGGCCCACACCGCGTCCCGGTCTTCCTTGGGAATGGTTTCCAGCATTTTTCTCATGCTGTTGAGCGCGCCCACCACGTCCTGCTTGATTTGTGGAATGGTTTCCGCGCCGGTGGCTTCCAGCAAACCGAACAGCGTGCCCACAAACAGCCGCCGGTCATTGCCGTTCATGCCGCCCAGCCATTCCTTCAGCGTGTTTTCGGTAAGATAGCTGCCGTCCGAGCGCTTGTCCACCTCCACGAACCGGGGGCCCAGCACCTGCCAGGAGAACCCATCGTGCTGGATGATGCCGGAAGCGGTGCTTTTCACCACATGCTGGTACGCTTCATTGGAAAGCAGGGTGCCGATCATGCTTTCCTCCGGCACGATGCTGATGATGCGCGGCAGCATTTCCCTGTACGCTTCGGATTGGGTGAACGCGTCCAGGAAGCCGGGGCCGTCGTTGCTGTACACCGCCGTGATCCTGTTCCGCACCGTCGGGCACGCGGCGACCGCGGCGTACACCGCCAAATTGCCGCCCTTGGAATGGCCGCCCACGCGAACAGGCACGTCCAAATCGGAAAAATGCGCGTCCATGTACGCCGCCGCCCGGCGCTGGCCCTCCGTTTCCGGCAGATAGCTCAGCAGGAAATCTTCCTTCCAGCCCACGATGGTGCTGTCCGTGCCCCGGAACGCCACAAACGCCGTGCCGTCCGGCAGCCAGAACGTGGCCACCGCTAACTGAATGTCCGCCGCCGTGTCCACCACGTCGTAGAACCAGGAAACAGACGTACCGGCAAACCGCGCGCCGTCCAGCATGTCGTCCATCAGGAAGGGGGCCGTCTTGGTGAAGCTGTCATCCGCCATGATCTCTTCCTTGGTGTGGCGCTGCCAGAAGCGCTCCCGCACCGCAGAAAGCGGCACTTTCTCCCCGTCCTCCGCCACGCACCCGGAAAAATCCGCGTAAATCAGCTCCGACAGCACCAGCCCGTCCACCTCGTTGAAGGGCGAAACTGTAAAAGGCACGTCCTTGCGCCAGGCCAAGTAATCAAAGATGTTTGCCATAAACTAACCTCCCTGTTAAGGGGACGTTGGAGGCTTTGCCTCCAAACCTCCACCAGGGGGATGATCCCCCTGGACCCTTCTCCTGCCGATGTCGCTTAACTTGAATTAAGTTTATGAATACGGCTTTTACTTGAGATTGCAATATTTTGAAGGCTTCTGGCCTAAGAAAGCCGGGAAAATCCCAAGGGAAAAGCGAGCTTTCCCTTGTGGATTGTTCCTCGGCTTTCCCCGGATGCTTTGCATCCGGGTTGGCGTCCAAAGGACGCCAGGCCAGAAGCACAGCGGATTCAATCTTGGCTCTTTTCTTTGCAGCAGATTTTTTTTCGTCGCGTTATGAATTATCCCTTATTGAGGGTCCAGGGGCATCATGCCCCTGGCGCGGGGTCTGGGGCCGCGGAGGCCCCAGCGTCCCACATTTACTCCTTGCTTCCCTTCGCCAGCAGGTACGCGCCCGTGAAGCCAGCGGCCAGGGTAACCACGCTGATGATGACCGTCACGACGGAAACGCCGGACAGATCGGTTTGAATGAGCAGAGAAATGGGGGAAGCCACCACCAGGCCCAGCACGCCGCAGTAAGTGGGCGTGGGAAAGCGGGCGGTGAGCCATTCGATCAGCTTGGCGACGCCGAAAATGCCCAGCACAATGCCCAGCAGGAAGGGCAGCAGCATGAGCGCGGGCTGGCCCATGAGGTCAAAATTCAAGGAGAACAGGCCGTCTTTCAGCGTGGACAGCGCGTTCACCACCGGCTTATAGTAGCCCAGCAGCATGAGTACCAAACTGCCGGACACGCCGGGAATAATCATGGTAGCGGAAGCGATCATGCCGATGAACACCATGATCAGCACCTGCAGGGCGTCCATATTGATGGTTTCCGCGTTCTGGATGCTTTCCTTGCGCTGAACGCCCAGCCAGATGATCAGCGCGAACAGCGCGATAAAGGCGATCACGGCGGCGGCGTTGATCTTTTTCCTGTCCACCTTTTTCAGCAGCGGCCCCAGGCCCCCTAAAATCAGGCCGATGAACAGGGTGTTGGTGGGCAGGGGATGGTTTTCCAGCCCCCAATTGATCACGCTGGCCAGCGCCACAATGCCCACCAGCATGCCCACCGCGTAAGGCAGCAGCGTTTTGATGCTCTTTTTGAATTCCTTGAACAGGTGCGTGATGCAGTGGATCAGCGTATCGTAAATGCCCATGCTCACCATCATGGTGCCCCCCGATACCCCGGGAATGATGTTCGCTACCCCGATCACGACGCCCCGCAGCAGCTGGTTGATCAGATTTTTCATGAAAAAAGAATGATCCTTTCTTATTAAAATCGAACACAGTTTACCATATCCCGGCATTTTCGTCAATTGAGATCCAAATATGAATAAGAGAAACCTTGGAGGCTTTGCCTCCAAACCACCACCAGGGGGATGATCCCCCTGGACCCTCATTTTCGGTATTTACTTGATGCGACGATTGAGCAATATCCCGCTGTTGATTGAAGAATCAAGACAAACTTGCAGCCTATGGGCTTCTGGCCCGGCATCCTTTGGATGCCAGCCCGGATGCTTGTGCATCCGGGGAAAGCCAAGGAGAAACCCCAGGGGAAAACGAGCTTTCCCCTGGGGTTTTCCTGGTTTTCTGTGGGCCAGAAGCCTTCTATCTTTCGTGTCTTCCTGCGACAGGCGGACGTTGTCTGTCTTTCCAATTCTTTTAATTCGCCTATTGGAGTCCAGAGGCCGAAGGCCTTTGGCGCGGGTCTGGGCGCGCGGAGCGCCCAGGAGTAAACCATTTACCTGTTAAAAATCCGCACCGGCAGCAGCAGGAACGTGAAATCGTTGCCTTCCTCCGGCAAAATCATGCAGGGGGACACGTTGGTGTTGAAGCACATGCGCAGGCGCTCGCCGTCGATGTTGTGGATAATATCGGTGAGGTAGCGGGAATTGAACGCGATGTTCAGCTCGTTGCCCTGGAAGCCGATATCCAGTTCCTCATGCACGTCGCCGCGCTCGGCGTTGGCCGTCATTTCCATGCGGCCTTCGGGAATCAGATGCAGATAAATCAGGTTGTTTTTGCCTTCCCGGGCCATCAGGCTGCACCGTTCGATAGCGTCCGAGAACAGGGACCGCATGACCAGCACTTCCGTCGTCCAGGCGGCGGGCAGAATTTTCTGGTAGTCGATGAACTCGCCCGTCAGCAGGGTGGCGTACACCTTTACGCCGCCGAAAGCATACATGATGTGCGAGGAATTGAACGTGATCTCGGCGAGGTCCTCGCTGTCCGGCAGCATTTTGCTTACTTCGCTCAGGATCTTGCCCGGCGTGACCGCGTGCAGATGATCCTTTTTCAGGCTCGCGGGCAGGGCGTTTTCCGCCTGGATGCGCTGCAAAGCCAGCCGGAACCCGTCCAGGCCCACCATCAGCGTTTCCTTTTCGTAAACTTCCATCAGGATGCCCGTTAAAATCTTCCGGCTTTCGTCGTTGGATACGGCGAACTGCACCTTGCTCACCGCGTCCCGGAACCGGTTGCAGGGAAGGGACACGCGGTATTCCTCCGCCACGTCCCTGATATCCGGGAAATCCTCCGCCGCCATGCACGCCATGGACGTATTGCTGCCCCGGCTGCGGATCGCCGCGCGCATGCGGTCGTCCACCTTCACGTCCACCTCGCCCGCGGGCTGCTTGCGCATCATTTCCGCAAACAGCTTGGCGGGCAGCAGCGCGCACCCGTCCTCTTCGATCAGGGCGCTTACCTGGGCCTTGATGCTCATTTCCCCGTCCGTGCAGGTGAGCACCAGCCCATCCTCCACCGTTTCGATCAGCACGCCGTCGTAGGCCTGCTTGACCGGCCTGGGCGCGATGGCGCGGGTCACCATGCCTAAACCATAATTCATTTCATCTGTCTGAATACGAAAATGCATCGCGGGTTCATCTCCCTTTGTGCGGCCGTGCCGCCTGAGTTGTAGTAGTAATATATTATTCAGTAGTAGTAGTAGAACCGGGGAAAGTGTGGATAAGCGGGGCAATCCCTTGATTTTCCTTGCATCTTCCTTGGGATGATTTTGTGGATAAATGGGGAAAAAAGGAGGAAAACCTCTCTGCGCCCTCTCCGGTGCCCCCTGTGCCGTTTTTGCCCCCTGTGCCGTTTTTCCGGGCAGGCTATGACCTTTTACGGAAAAATCGGAACTGGTGATATTTTCTCATATTTTCACAAAAAAATCAAGACGCTTGAAAAATGTAAAGCCCTGAAAAACGTTCAATTTGCCATTTTTGCTCCGCAATCGGGTTTTCCACACCTTCCACAATTGCTCGTTTCACATCCCGTGGAAAACAAAACGCAGGCCGCGCTTGCATTTTATGCGCTTCATCCCGAAGTTATGCCGGGGTTATCCACAAAAATTCTTGACTTATCCACTTGCAAAAATGGCGAACGGAGGGACGATGCTCCGGGGCCTCCGCGGCCCCGGGGCCCGCGCCAGGGAGGTGACCTCCCTGGACCCTCGCTTGCGGATGTCAGGTAACATATAAAGCAATCAATATATCGCTTTTGCAAAATAATTCAGATTGATACTGCTTCGCTTCTGGTCCGGCGTTCTTTGGACGCCAGCCCGGATGCTTTGCATCCGGGGAAAGCCGGGGAACAATCCCTTGTGGGAAAGCTTGCTTTCCCTCTGGGATTTTCCCGGCTTTCTTGGGCCAGAAGACG
>CACWWM010000177.1 GCA_902764565.1 uncultured Eubacteriales bacterium | reverse complement strand
AGGAAGCGCATGAATTCGTTGGCCATATCCAGGTTTTTGCTGTTCTTGTTTACGCCGAAGCCGATGGAGATGACGTTCAGGAAATAGCCGCCTTTATCCGTGGAGGGAACGGGATGGAAGCTGTAGGGGAAGGGATTGGCGGTGAACGCTTCGGACTTTCTTTGCCGCTTTTCCGTACCGGACACGGTGTTGGCGCTGGCCATCATCATGGGCACGTCCCCTTCAAAGAAGCGCAGGATGACCGCCTCATAGTTGTTTTTCAGCTGGCTGCAGCTTTCCAGATCCACATAGCCCCGGCTCATGAAATCCGCCGCCAGTTCCAGCGCGCCGCGCATGTATTCGCCCGCGCCGTCGGCCATGGCGTTCATATCCTGCAGGGCTTTTTCGTTTCCCTGAATCTGCGCACAGAAATAGGGATAGAACATGGGGAAAAGCATATCGCTGCCGTTGTTGTAGGCCATGACGGGGCTTGCGTAACCGGCTTTTTTCAGCGCTTCGCACGCGGAAAGCAGCTCCGCATAGGTCTGGGGAACAGCGATCTTTTCTTTTTCAAAGATGCTTTCGTTCACCAGCATGCCGTAGGTGGTGGTATATACGGGCACGGTGGGCACGTTCCCCGCCGCGTCCTTATACAGCAGGCTGCCGCGGATGCAGGACAGGTCGATGCCCAGCTTGGGGTCGGCCAAATTCTCGGCGGAAGCGTAGTCCTGATCCGTCCAGGAAGGATAGGTGAAGAAAATATCCGGCGCTTCGCTGCTGGTCAGGGCGGTGGAGATGATGTGCTTGTAATCATCCAGGTAAACGTAGTTCATCTCCACGTTGGGATAGAAGGCGGAAAACCGGTTGAATTCCGCTTCCAGGGCTTCAAAGTTCTCATAGTGGCCCACCACGTTGATGGTGCACGCCGTTTTGGTATCCAGCCTGGGCGCGAACCCGGCGTTCCTGGGCGCTTCTTTGGCGCGGAACACCGTAAAGTACAGCACGGCTCCCACCGCGAGTACGGCGATCAGGATCACCAGCGCCAACAGCTTTCCGTTCATTTTCTGCTTTTTCATGCTTTCGTTTCCTCCTTGATCTTTCTGATTTCTTTCAGCACCAATTTGATATCCAAGGGCTTGGCGATATGGCCGTTCATTCCGGCCGCCAGGCACTCTGCCACGTTTTCGGAAAAGGCTTCCGCGGTCATGGCGATGATGGGGATGCGGGACGCCCAGGGATCGTCCAGGGCCCGGATGGCCCTGGTGGCCTCCAGCCCGTTCATGACCGGCATCTGGATGTCCATAAAGATAAGATCGAATTCTCCCTGCCGGGCCTGGGTCATGCGCTCCAGCGCCAGCTGCCCGTTTTTCGCCCGTTCGGTTTCCACTCCGTGCATTTGCAGCCACGATCTCCCAGTTGATATCGTTGTCCTCCGCCACCAGGATGCGCATACCGGCGATATCGGCGTTTTCATCCTCCTGCTCCCGGCTTTCGCTCTTGCCGCCCAGCAGTTCGTTCAGGCGATCATAGAGGGTGGAGCGGAACAGGGGCTTGCTGATAAAGCCGTTAATGCCCGCTTCCTTCGCCGCGTCCTCCATATCGGACCAGTCGCGGAAATCAGCAGAATGGGCACGTCCTCGCCCACCTGGGCGCGGATCCGGCGGGCGGCCTCGATGCCGTCCATATCCGGCATTTTCCAGTCCAGGATCACCGCCTGATAACGATTCGCCTGATCCGTCGCCATCCGCACCGCTTCCGCGCCGCTGCAGGCGGTGTCCGCTTCCGCGCCAATGGAAATCAGCGTGTCTCTGCCCGTTTCAAGCAGCACCGCGTCGTCGTCGGCCAGCAGCACCCGCATGGGCGGCAGCACCATATCGTCCAGCAGCTTGTCCGCCAGCGGAATATCCAGGGTGACCGTGAACGTGGTGCCCTTGCCCACCTCGCTTTGGCAGTCGATGGCGCCGTGCATCAGGTCGATCATCTGCTTGGTGATCGCCAGGCCCAGGCCGGTGCCCTGGATGGTGTTCACCCGGCTGTCGGTCTGCCGGGAAAAGGGCTGGTACATCCGCGCCATAAATTCGGGCGTCATGCCCATGCCGGTGTCGGCCACTTTGTAGGTAAGCCGGACGGATTTTTCCGTTTCGCCGGGTTCCTCGCCCAAGTCCACGTTCACCTGTCCGCCCGGCTCGGTATACTTGATGGCGTTGGTCAGCAGATTGATGAAGATCTGATTCATGCGAAGCTGATCCGCGTACAGATATTCCCGATCCAGGTGATGGACGCGGAAATTGAAATCGATGTTCTTTTCCTTGACCATGGGGTAGGAGATATTCACCAGATTCTGGGAGCATTCCACGATGGAGAAGGTGATGGGGTTCAGGTTGAGCTTTCCGCTTTCCACCTTGGAAATGTCCAGGATATCGTTGATGAGGGTCACCAGATGATTGCTGGCAAGGTTGATCTTGCGCAGGCTTTCCCGCACGCTCTCCCGGTCGTCGATGTTTTTGCTGGCGATGGCGGTCAGGCCGATGATGGCGTTCATGGGCGTGCGGATATCGTGGCTCATGGTGGACAGGAAATCGGTTTTGGCGTGGTTCGCCTGATCGGCGGCGGCGGCGCTTTCCTTTAACTGGCGGTTCAATTGGATCAGGTTCATCAGGTTGAAGGCCAGCAGCAGCAGCAGCCCGGCGGTCACGATGCCCACCAGCGTCCAGTTCATCACCGTCTGGCTGAGTTCCGCCATGGGGATCAGCGTCACGATGATCCAGTCGTCCGTGGAGTTGACCCGGGTATGGCCGATCAGGCAGCGCCGCCCCGCGGAATCGTTCATCTCAATGCCGCCGGGCGCGCCGGAAACGCTTTGCTTCAGGCTGTCCAGGGCGGCGGGGCTGGCAGCGTTGTAGGACTGATAAAATTCGTAAAAGTTGGAGTTCTTGAAGGAACGGCCCTTGATGATATAGTCGCCCGCCGCGTCGATCAGGGAAATTTCGGCGTTTTTGTAATCCTCCGTGGGGAAGGCCCATTTCTGTTCAAAGGCGGATACCGGGATGATGCGCAGCAAAACGGCGGGCCGCTGCGCGCCGTCCTGCGCGTCCCTGACCGTGATGGGGCAGCAGAACGCGATGGACTGAATGGCGTTGACGGGGTTGGTATAGGCGCGCGTCACCTTGACCGTGCCGTTTTCCCGGAGAAATTCTTCAAGGCTGCCGCCGAAAATGCTGATGTTCCTGTAGGTGACCGCGTAATTTCCCGCGTCGGACGCCCTAAAGTCGGTGGATAAGCCGGAAAGCCCCTGATCCTCCGTAAGAAGAAGGATATGGGCCGATACGTCCGAATCGCTCAAAGAATCCCGGACGAAGGCGATCGCTTCCTCCGCCGTCATGTCGTTGGCGTTGATGTAGCCGGCCCAGCTATTGCAAACCTGCTGCTCGCCCACCAGATAATTGGTGGTCACGCTTTCCATGGCCGCCGTCATATTTTCAAACGCCTCTGTCTTGGACGTGATCATTCTTTTCCGTTCATTGCCCACGTAGAGCGTAATAAAGGCCATGATGGCAATAATAATCAATAAATTTCCCAGGATCATCAAGCTCTTTTTCATCTTCGGTTTCCAACCCTTCTGCGAAAGACGCCCTCGGGGGGATAAAATCGCGGCCCCTTCCGCGTCAGACCATCGTTTGCTGTTCTTTTCCGTAAGTTTTGGTATACCGCAAAACCGGATCGGCGAGGGACGGAGCGGTGCAGCAGCGCCCCCGCATGGTCTGTTTTTCTTCTTTCTTTTCCGGCGGTTCCTTCCTTCAGTTTTCATGCCTGCCGGGACATGAATCAGCCGAGATGGGCATATCCATGCTTATAGCATAACACAGAACCCCGGCAATGTCGAGATTTATTTGTGAAAATATCAGAACAGGCCCAATATATGGCCAAAATCTGCCGATTTCATTTGTCCGTTTTATGTTTATAAGCGATGAAGGATTCCCGCGGCGCGCATAGAATAGTATGTGAGGGCATTGCCCCGGCGTTTTCTTTCTGTACCTGACACTGTCAGCATCATTGCATATGGAGGCCGCTATGAATTTACTTACTCCCCCCATGGGCTGGAACAGCTGGAACACCTTCGGCAGCAACATTTCCGACGAACTGATCCGGGAAACGGCCCGGGTGATGAAGGAAAAGGGCTATCTGGACGCGGGCTACGATTACATCGTGATCGACGACTGCTGGAGCCTGAAGGAACGGGACGAAAAGGGCCGTCTGGTGCCCGACCCCGCCAAATTCCCCCACGGCATGAAGGCCCTTTCGGACTACGTGCACAGCCTGGGCTTCAAATTCGGCATGTATTCCTGCGCCGGGGTGCAGACCTGCGCGGGCTACCCCTCCTCCTTCGACCATGAATTTGTGGACGCGCGCACCTTCGCGGAGTGGGGCGTGGACTACCTGAAATACGATTTCTGCAATTTCCCCGCCAGCGCCGACGGAAAAAACCGCTACGCCGCCATGAGCATGGCCCTGAAAGCCTCCGGGCGGGACATCCTGTTCGCCGCCTGCAACTGGGGCACGGACGAGCCCTGGAAATGGATGAAGGCCCTGGGCGTGCATATGTACCGCTCCACCGGCGATATTCAGGACAATTTCCAGTCCTTTTCCCGCATCGCCCGCAGCCAATTGGACAATTTCTGCATGAGCGGCCCCGGCTGCTTCAACGATATGGACATGCTCACCGTGGGCATGTACGGCAAGGGCAACGTGGCCCTGGGCCAGGCCTGCACCGACGCCGATTACCAGACCCAGTTCGCCCTGTGGTGCATGTTCGGCGCGCCCCTGATGCTGGGCGGCGACGTAAGGAACATGACGCCCTTTGCGGAAAGCCTTGTCCTGAATAAAGGCCTGCTGCGCATCAATCAGGACGCGGAATGCCGCGTGCCCCAGACCGTGTACCGGGGCCGGGTGCTGAATACGGAATACGACCCGGAAACCAACTCCTGGTGGCGCGAATACCCCGACGCGGGCCTGACCCTGTTCAAGCACATGAGCGATCACGAATTCGCCGTGGGCTACTTCAATTTCGCGCCCAAGCGGGGCGAGCTGCCCTTTATCTTCGCCGACGCGGGCCTGCCTTACGGCAGCGGCGTGGGCCTGCATTTCACCGACGCCGTCACCGGGGAGGACCTGGGCCTGCACCGGGATTACTTCCACCAGATGGTGGAGGCCCACGGCTGCCGGGTGCTGCTGGCCCGCATGGAAGCGGTATGAGTAATTCTAAGATTTACTGGGGGAAACCACTCTTTGGAGCTGCATCGCACGGCCTGCGCTTCGCTTGCCCGCGCTTCCGTTCTATGATACTTGAATCGTATCGCGCAATACGTCTAAAGCCGTATTGCTAAAGAGTGGTTTTCCCCGGGCCCCCTTCCGAGAAAGCTGCAAGTTTGCACGAATGATTCATTCTTACTTTTTTCTTTGGTAGGTGCTTATGACCTGCGTCAATTGCGGCTGCTCCCTCTCCGCCGACGAGGTGGCCGTAACCAAAAAGCTCATCAACCGGGGCGCCACGTCCTTCTACTGCGTGGACTGCTTAGCGGCTTATTTTGCCGTCACCCCGGATGACATCCGGGAACGCATCGCCTATTTCAAAGCCTCCGGCTGCACGCTGTTCAGCACAGGGGACGGTTCTTTGTGTTCACCGTCGAATTGAGTTTCCTCATCTTTTCAGAGGTTTTGCCGTGCATAGAGAACCGTCTCTTATTACAGTATGCAGGATATTCTGAATTGCGTTCCGGATACGCTCCACGTTTTCCCGGATTCGTTCATTTTTCTCATTCATATATGCATTTCGTTGGAATTCCAGCATGATTCCTGCAAAATCACAAGCGGCTTTACCATTCATAATACTTTCCGGGACGTAGCATCCGCTGTAAGGATAATTGATTGCGACCGATAAACCGGCTTCCTGAAAGCTATGGACGGCAGCCCGCACCAGGCGGGGAGGTGTAATACTTTTATCAACCCCAATACACAGTTCCGGAAGCGTTTGTTCTGCGCGCAGGAAATCTGCTGGTATGATTTCTTTGGAATAGCTGTGCATATCAATAAAAAGGATACGCCGATGCTGTTCGCATAACCGGTTTATTCGGCTGTGATGATCCTCATAGTATTTCCGTGTTTTTCTCCGGAGTTCCTCGGTTACACGTTTGATGACAGTCCCGTCGAAAGCTTTTTCATAACAGAAGCCCATGCCATATTGTTCCATCACTTCTTCCGGCCCAATGAACCGTTCCACATCGCACAGCAGACGGCTGACTGAAAAAGCATACACCCTATTGTTCGTCTGATACGAAGGCGGAATCAGGATACTCACGTCTTTATCGCGCATTTTTTCATGGCAGGCTTTGAAATTCTCCATCGGTATACAGATTGATTTGAGCAATTCTTCCGGAAATTCATTTCCATCATGTGGAACATGAAATACCGGATACCATAATGAAGCATCGAATCCCTGTTGGAATTCATCAGCATTCCTTTTCCCATCATCCTCGCTGTACTTCTTTCGATCACAGTTATTCATCTTGATCGCTCCTTACAGTGATAATCCCATAAAGAGCGATAAGAAAACAGTCCCATCGTTCGACAGGACTGTTGTTTTCATTCTGTCCTATCGATCAAGCTTTGGCACCTTACCGAAAATCGGCAGGTTGTCGTGCGGTCAGCGAGCTTGTCTCTCGCGCACTCTTTATAGGTCAGATTCATCGTATCACGAT